>JBNMGX010000429.1:0-1750 GCA_050872465.1 Hallerella sp. | reverse complement strand
ATTTCCGTCATCGATGATGATAACCGGGAGTTTTAAATCCACCAGTTTTTCGACCACATCGCGGACCGTGTTTTCATGCCGATACACGGGGACAATGGCGCACGGATTAAATTTCATCGGATACCTTTTCCAATTCAACCGTTCCCGACGACAGTTTCTTTCCCTCTTCGGAGAAAATGCCAAACAGAAGTTTTCCAAAATCCGGCGAGTAAGAGCTTTCAATTGTCACCGGCATTTCGGGAAATATCGGACCCATAAACTTGGCGCGCGAAATCCGCTTAAAGCGGAACTCCTTTTTCAGCAGCCCACGAAACAGCCGCAAGACCAAATCGATCTGGACGACCGCCGGCAAAAGTTTAAATTCCGGGAAATGCCCGTCGTAATAATCGCTCATTTCAGGAACGGCTATCTTGACACGCAACCTGTTTTTTTCCAGCCGGTATTTCAGAATTTTAAAATTCGGCGATTCGGGAATTTCAAACAACGCCTGGATATCCCGCGTCCGAATCTTCCCCATCACATCCTGCGGAAGCTCTTCGAGGTAGCGCCATTTTTTTGGCAAAACCGTATTTTCCAAAAATCCGGAAAGATGTTCCTTGAAAAACGCATTGACGTTCCTTTTGGGAAGTCCTTGAAACTTTGCAATTCCTTCATCATTCAAGACGATCGCCGCGGCAAGATATTGCCGTCTTCCCGACATCGGAACGACCCGTGCGTCGCGCACAACGCCCGTCTGCCGCAAGCGATTTTCCACTTCCGCGAGCGAAATTCTCTTTTCCTCGATTTTCACGATGGAATCCGCCCGACCGAGAAGTTCAAACGAACCGTCCGCATGGAGCGTTCCCAAATCGCCGGTCACAAAACCGCAAGCATCCGTATAGGAAGACTGAATTTTCAAGCAGCCGTTTTCCGCAAGAGAAATCCGGTTCGGAAGAATCGGATGCCAGGAAGCTCCTTCCCGGATGCGCCGCGTCGCGATCGCCCCAGCCTCCGTGCAGCCGTAGATTTCCTGCACGCCGTTTCCCGAAAGGGCTTCCACCCTCCCCGAAACATCTTCCGGCAAGACGCCCCCGGCAGAAAGCCAGAACGGCTTTGTTTTAAAAGGAATCGGCTTTTGCGAAAAAGCGAGGCGTTTTAGAAATGCGGGACTCGATACAATCACGGAAGGATCCCGAACGATTCGCTCCAGTTCTTCGGGAAATTCAAAACGGAAACGACGAATGGGAAGCCCAGCTGAAATTGGAACAAAAATTCCGAAAGCCATTCCGTAAATGTGATGGTGGTTGACCGTCGTATAAAAATTCCGCCCGGCGAAGTTCTTGCCAAAGCGTTTCGCGAGAGCGTTCGCTTCGTTTTCAAACTGCGCACCGGTCTTTGCGATTTCCTTGGGAGCGCCCGTCGTTCCCGATGTAAAAAGAGACGCCCGAACTTTTGAAACGTCAAAAGGTTCCCATGGTTTTTCGGGAGAAAACATTTTCAGAGCTTGTTGAATCTGCAACGAATTTTCAGCCCCGCTGTCATTCAGGAAACCGACATTTTCCGTCCGAATTTCACGGATAAATTCCGGTTGCCGATTCGCCGAAAAAAGGATTTTTTTCCGGCTCTGAAAAAGCGCAAAAACAGCGACCAGAAAATAATAGATGTCATCCGCATTCAAAATCCACGCGTCAAACTTTTCCCTTTCGAGAGCCGTGCGCAGCCGAGAGACGTCCGACTTGAAATCCGCCCATGTCCGGGCGTCTTCCGAGAT
>JBNMGX010000428.1:0-1754 GCA_050872465.1 Hallerella sp. | reverse complement strand
GGCGTCGCACTCGTGGATGAACAGGTTCCGCAAGCTGCTGGTGAGGTTCGAGAAGACCGTGCTGTCTTACGCCGCTCTCCTACACCTTGCCGCGGGCATCATCGCCCTGAAGAAAGCTAAAGCTATTTAGGGATAGGTTCTTATTGACGGCTCTAAATAGCTTATTCTGAAATTATCCCGCCCTTTCAGAGAAAGGTTTCCCATAATTTCCTTTCGTGTTAAAGTTTGTCCACCAATGGCTAAAATAATGCGTTTGACGGCAACTTTTACTTGGCCTGTAGCTTGTGACCTGTTTCTTTGCCTGCGAGGCTGTTTTCACCCTTTTTGCCGCGCCAAATCACGGAGACGAAGTTTTCGTCCTGTCGGAATTCCGGGCGTTTTAGACCGAAATCTAGGCAATGATTGATAAGGTCGGTCGTGCCCGTGCTCGTGCCAAGTTGTTCTATGTAGCCGGCCAAATAGACGGGGCGGGCTAGTGTCGGATTGACGGGGATAGACTCGTGTTCTTCGTTTAGCTTGACGATGGTAATGCCCTTGGGTGATGCCCCGGATTCCAGACTTCCAAGCGATCTTTGAATAGCATCACCTGCACGGAACCTGTGCTTGCGTAGTCGCGATGAACGACAGCATTGACAATAGCTTCGGTGACGGCCTGAATGGGCAACTCGTAGTCGACATCAACTTGTGCCGACTGCGTGCGTTCGCCAACTCGGGCGTTGATGCGACTCAGAACGAAATCGACAGCCTTGTCGACCACCTCGAAAACACGGATTCTCATCGTCAAGTACATCCGTTCGTGGCTGAAAACAGCAAAAAAAAATCCCCGGGAAACGAATCCCGGGGACGGTCAAGTTTCTAGCTTGTCATTTTCAAGCACGAAAAGGACAGGCGATGAGACTCAACCGAGATCTAAGATACCAAATTAAAGCCCTGCTGGATG
This sequence comes from Hallerella sp., assembly GCA_050872465.1. Classification (GTDB taxonomy): domain Bacteria; phylum Fibrobacterota; class Fibrobacteria; order Fibrobacterales; family Fibrobacteraceae; genus Hallerella. The sequence goes on along the minus strand of JBNMGX010000428.1, from coordinate 814 downwards.
CCGGGCATTCGCAGAAAACAATCGCAAACCAGCCGGGAATCTTCCCAGGCGGGCTTTCCAAGCACGGCAGGAAGCCTTACCGCAAGCGGGGACCGCTCAAGGACAGGCGCGGCTCCATCGCGGGCCGCATACCGATTGCGCTCAGGCCCGCCGCGGCCGACATGAAGAACCGTTTCGGAGACTTTGAAATCGACCTGATCAACGGCGCGAACCACGTCGGCAACGTCTTCACCGCAAACGACAGACAGTCCAACTTCTGCATTCTGGAACCGCTCGCCACGAAGGATGCCGGCGATCTGGCCGATACCGTGATTGCGGCGTTCGGGCCTTACAGGGAATTCCTGCACACGATTACGTCCGACAACGGAAAGGAGTTTGCCGGGCACGCAAGGATGGCGAGGGAACTGGAAGTCGGGTACTGTTTCGCAAGGCCCTACCACTCGTGGGAACGCGGAGCGAACGAGAACATGAACGGTCTGATACGGCAGTACCTGCCGAAAGGAACGTCCTTTGGGGGCCTGACCAGGGAACAGGTGAAGCGGATCGAGTGGAAACTGAACAACAGGCCGAGAAAGAGACTTGGATTTCTGACACCGCTAGAGTATATTTCTATACAAGTTAAACAAATTTACTTGGCGACTTAAATCCGCCTTTTTATGTATATTAAGGAAACTTAGAACCTATCCCCAAATAATATTGAAGAATTCTTCAAACAGTTCTATATTTGCGCAAAAAAAGCGAGGCGCGATATGGCGAGACACCCCTGGGAACTGTCCGACGAATTCTGGAGGCTGGTGGAGCCGCTCGTCCCCAG
>JBNMGX010000427.1:0-1757 GCA_050872465.1 Hallerella sp. | reverse complement strand
GCTTTCGATCTCATCAGCCTCTCGATTCTTTGGTGTATCGGGCTTTTGGCTACGCTGCAAGCGATTAACGCGCGCGGCGCTATCCGGGCAGCCCTTTCCGGGATTATTACGGTTGTCATTTTTGTCATCGCGGGATTTTTCACCTACATGAAAGTCGAGGGCTACGGTTCGTTCGTTTCCGAGGAACTTTCCCCGCGTCCGTTGGTCGCGCTTAACGAGGTCCTTTCGGGAAAGGATGCCGAAGCCTCCCCGGAGATAGCGTTGAAGGAATCGCCCAAGAACAGGGAAAACGGGACAGCGCTTCGTCGCTACACGGCCCAAGCGCAAAAAATCGCAAACGAAGGGATCGCCCTCGCCGAACAGATCGAAAAGTCCAAGGCGCTTTCTAACGGGGCTTCCGAACAGAACCGGGAAACCGCCGAAAACAAGGCTCTCGCCATCCGCAACTCGACGGCAAAGGTGAACAGCCGGGCGACTTCCCTCTTTCACCCGAAAAGCCTGAGCGAACTTCACGGGCAGCTGGTCCACGCATCGGAATCCCTGCGGCTCGCCGGCTACGCCCTTCACGCCTACACGACGATTGAAGACGCCGAAGAGCGCAAAGCGCAATTTGAACAGAGCAAGCGCCAGGCGAAACTCGCCACCAAAGCCTTTACCGCCTATCTTTCGTCCATCGAAAAACTCCCTTGAATTTACACACTCAAACAAAGGTTAAACTATGAGTCGTAACGTTGCCATCGTCGGTGCCACCGGCGCCGTTGGACAGGAACTGATTTCCATTCTCGAAGAGCGCAACTTCAAGCTGGATTCGCTGAAGCTCCTCGCCTCAAAACGCAGCGCAGGCAAGAAGGTCAAATTCCGCGGCGAAAACTTGACGATCGAAGAACTCACGCACGATTCCTTCCAAGGCATCGATATCGTCTTTTCGTCCGCGGGGGCGGCAATCTCCCAGGAATTTCTCCCGTCGGCGGTAAAAGCCGGAGCGGTCTGCATCGACAACACGAGCTTCTACCGGATGGATCCGAACGTCCCGCTGGTCGTCCCCGAGGTAAACCCGGAAGACATCAAGCTGCACCACGGAATCATCGCAAACCCGAACTGCACGACCATCATGATGGTCGTCGTCCTGAACCCGATTGAAAAGATTTCGCATATCAAGAAGATCCATATTTCCTCTTACCAGAGCGCAAGCGGTGCCGGAGCCGTCGCCATGGAAGAGCTGAAACAGCAATACAAGGACATCCTGGAAACGGGTTCGACCACACACGTAAGCAAGTTCCCGCACCAGCTTGCCTACAACGTCATTCCGCAAATCGACAAGATGACGGAAAACGACTATACGAAAGAAGAGATGAAGATGTTCAACGAGACGCGGAAAATCATGCATTCCGACGTGCGCACCAGCGCGACCTGCGTCCGCGTCAGCTCGCTCCGCTCGCACTCCGAATCGGTCTGGTTCGAAACGGAACGCCCGGTTTCGGTCGAGGAAATTCGGAACGCTTTGAAGAACGCTCCCGGCGTAACGCTCAAGGACGATCCGCAGAACTACGTCTATCCGATGCCGCTCGAAAGCGCGGGCAAGGACAATGTTTTCGTCGGTCGCATCCGCAAGGACCTCGCCGATGACAACAGCAACACGCTCTGGCTTACCGGCGACCAGATCCGCAAGGGCGCCGCGCTCAACGCCGTCCAGATAGGCGAAATGCTCTAAGCTTTTAGAAAAAAAAATTCAAGCCTCGCTTTCGCGAGGCTTTTTT
>JBNMGX010000426.1:0-1759 GCA_050872465.1 Hallerella sp. | reverse complement strand
CTTGAGCTGCGGAGAGCCAACCGACTTGGAAAATCCACCGAGAAAGAAAACGGGCACATTCCGGGAATCCCAGTTCCACGGGCGCTCCGAGCCGTCATAGATGAAATCCCCGAAAACTTCATCGACGACAATCGAGAGTTCTTCGCGCGAAGCGAAATCCACCACAGTCTCCCATTCCGCTTTCGAAAAGACATGGCCAGTCGGATTGTGCGGCGAAACGGCGAGAAAAATTTTCGTCCGCGGCGGAAAGGTGTAGAGAGAATCCGCATCCAACTCCCACTTGCCGCTTGCCCGTTTCAAAAAATACGGAGCGGTCTTTATGTTTTCGAGAGACGCTAACGAATCCAACAGCGGATAGCCCGGCATCGGCGTGAGAATCGCGTCGCCAGAATCGCAGAGCGTCTTGAATATAACGGAATAGGCTTCGCTCGTGCTGGAAAAAAGCTGGATATCGTCGGGAGAAAAATTTCCCCCACGTTCCGCAAAGTAATCCGAAACAGCCTTCCGCGCGTCAAAGCAGCCGTTCGCATCGGGATTCCAGACGGAAAATTTCGGAACCGCTTCGGCAAGAACTTCTTCCAAAGGGAAAGCCTGTCCGGTTTTTAGCGGGCTGGAAACGGTCAAGTCCAGATATGTGGAAATTTCCCGTTTGAGTTTCGAACGTTCTGAAAAAAAAGGAGAATCGGAAAGATCCTCCGGAAGCCTTTGGGAAAGGCGCATCATCCTTTCCGACGCCTGTTCCATGCGACTAGCAGAATCGATGCTAGCGCAATGCCCGCCGGGACCGCGACGACAAGGACCAGAATGACCAGTTTCTGCCATGCGGAAAGGTTCCGGATTCTCTCGCGAAAATCCAGAATCTTTTGCCGTGCCGCCTTGATCTTTTCCAAGATGCGCCTCGAAAAGTTACTTCAGATGGGCAAAGATCCAGCTTTCCAGATCCTCGATCTTTACGTGTTCCTGCTTCATGGAATCGCGTTCGCGGACCGTGACCATTCCCTTGTATTCGGGATTCACGTCGTCGCCTTCGCCAATCGTATTGAAATCGACCGTGATGCAGAAAGGCGTTCCGAGTTCGTCCTGCCGACGGTAACGCTTACCGATCGACTGGGTCTCGTCGTATTCCACGTTGAAGTGCTGGATCAAATCCTTGTAAAGCTTCTCCGCGACTTCCTTGACCTTGCCCTTCTTCACCAGCGGAAGGATTGCCGCCTTGACCGGAGCGACCTTCGGGCTGAAGTGCATGACCACGCGTTCTTCGCCGTTTTCGAGCTTTTCGACACCGTAGGCGTCGCAGAGCAGGACGAGCAGCAGGCGATCGACGCCGAGCGACGGTTCCACGACATACGGAATGTAACGCTTGTTGTTCACCGCGTCGAAGTATTCCATCTTGACCTTGGATTCCTTCTGGTGCTGCGTCAGGTCGAAATCGGTGCGGCTAGCGATTCCCCAGAGTTCTCCCCAGCCGAACGGGAAGTTGTATTCGATGTCGGATGTTCCGTTCGAATAGTGCGAAAGCTCTTCCTTCGCATGCTCGCGGAGGCGGAGCTTTTCCTTGTTTACGCCCAGTCCTTCGACGAAGGCGACGCAGAACTTTCTCCAGTAGTCGTACCATTCCTTTTCCGTTCCCGGTTCGCAGAAGAATTCGAGTTCCATCTGTTCGAAGTCGCGGGTGCGGAAGATGAAGTTCCCCGGCGTATTCTCGTTGCGGAAGGACTTTCCGATCTGCGCAACTCCGAACGGGATTTTCGGGCGGACG
>JBNMGX010000425.1:0-1780 GCA_050872465.1 Hallerella sp. | reverse complement strand
GTACACGGTTTTCCCGCGACGGAGGCCGCCACGGACACGGCAAAGGCTATTACGACCGTTTTCTTTCCCGACATCCCGAAACTGTCAAATGCGGCGTCGCATTCAGCGCCCAGGTATCCGAAAAAAACTTGGAACGAAAGCCGCACGATATTCCGATGAACTATATTGTAGCACCCCGAAACGCCCAAAAGGAGATTCCGCATGTGGAAAAAGCAACCGTTTCATTCTAGCCGCGAACGTCGCGACGATTCTTCGTTCGACAATCCGCGCCGCGACTTCTCTTACGGACGTTCTCCGCGGTTTGAAAACGAAAACCGCCCCAAACCTTCCCAGGTAAACCTCGCCCTCGGCGATGCGGAAAGCTCCCCGCAAACCGCAGTCGGCGGAATCCGCGAAGTCACGGAACTCTTGACCAATTCCCCGATGCGCCTCCACCGAATCCTCTTCCGGCACAATTCGGGAAACCCGAAGCTCTATTCCCTGCAAAAGCTCGCCAAGAAAAACCACATCCACGTGCAGCAGGTAGAAGCCCGCATTCTCGATTCCTATGCGATGCCGAACCAGGGAGTCGTTGCACTCTGCAACGAAAGGACTTGCTCCCGTGGGCAGACGTGAAAGAGGAATTTTTCCAGGCGAAAGAAAAAGGCGAGCGAAAACTGGTCATCGTCGCCACAAATATCGAAGACCCGCGGAATCTCGGTGCGTGCATCCGGTCCGCCCTCGGTCTCGGAGCGGACATTTTCCTCATGCCCGCCAAAGGGATGTGCGGCATCACCCCGACCGTCGCCAGGGCTTCGACAGGCGCCATCGACAAGTTGCGAATCTGTCGCCCCGAAAACCTCGAAGCGGCCATCGGCGAACTGAAGCAGGCGGATTACCAGGTTCTCGGTCTCGATGCGGCGACCGACGTTTCCCTCGTCGATTATCCGTTCGGCGATAGGATTGTCCTTGCCGTCGGCGGCGAAGATGTCGGGCTTCCGCCTTTTGTAAGAAAGCAGTGTTCCGACGTCCTCCGCATCCCGATGCAGCCCGATGCGCAGTCCTACAACGCCTCCGTCGCCCTCTCCCTCGGCCTTTACGAAATCGCCCGCAAGCGCATCTAGAGGTTTCGGTGGAAATTCCCTGGGACAGCTTCGAACTTTTCCGTTTCGTCGATGAAGCGATCAGACAAAATACGGACCACCTCAAGCTTTCGGAGCTTCTCGCGAAAAGCCCTTTCGCAGAAATCCGCGCAAAGGTCCTCGATTACATCGCGCTCGTTCCCAAATACCGGAAAAAATTCCAGACGGAAGCATTTCTCGCCTGCGACAGGCTCGCCCTGGAACAATCCACTGCGAAAGACATCGGAACCTACAAAGCGAAACGATTCCCGAAGACTGGCTCCATCGACGACCTGTGCTGCGGCATGGGAGGAGACAGTTTTTTCCTTTCCACGGAAACGGAGGTCCGCGGCTACGACCTTTCCCCGGAAAGGGTCGCCATGTACCGTTTCAACACGCGGGCGATGGGTTTCGAACGAAATGCGGAAATTGCGGATGTCCGAACCATCAAAAACCGGGGCGATTTTTTTACAATCGATTCCGCGCGCCGCGGAAAACTCGGAGACTGCCAGCGAAACTTTTCGGAACTGACACCGTCTTTTCCGGAAATTTTCGAAATCGCGAGGCATTACCGAGGAGGAATCGCCAAGCTCCCGCCCGGATATCCCACCGAAGAATTTCCTCCGGATGCGGAACTCGCCTACATCGGTTCCCGAAACGACTGTCGCGAATGCCTTGTC
>JBNMGX010000424.1:0-1789 GCA_050872465.1 Hallerella sp. | reverse complement strand
GTGGCTTGAGAAACACAACGAAGCGAAGCTTTTCCGGGAATGCGAGCGACGGCTGACGGACGAATTCCTGGACTGCAAATCGACCTTCGAAAAGTTGGTGATGATGCAGCATTACGGCATCCCGACGCGGATTCTCGACATTTCGCTCGACCCTCTTGTCGCGCTTTTCTTTGCGCTCTACCTGGACCCTCGCGGTAGAAAGGACGACAGCGGCGACGGAATCGTTTTGGTTTATGAAGTTCCGGAAAACAGCATCAAGAACTACCATTCCGATGCGGTGAGCGTCGTGTCGAACCTGGCGGTCTATTCGCACTATGACGATTTGGATGTTGAAAAAATTTGCCGGACTCATGGAAAGGAGCGAAAAGAGTTCAACAAGAACGATGCCGTGCAGCACTTGCTTCATGAAATCAAGGCGGAGAAACCGTATTTTTTGGACTGGATCAATCCGGACGACCTGTCGTCTGTCTTTTGCGTGCACCCGCTTCTCACGAATCCGCGGATCAAGGCGCAACAGGGCGCTTTTTTGCTCTTTGGGCTGAAAGGCGACCAGCATCATCTGGCGACGCTCGAAAGCAGCAAGCAGAAAGAAAAAATTCGAATGCGGAAAGTCCGGATTCCGCACTCGGCGAAGGAAAATATCCGCGGGGAGCTTCAGCTGCTCGCCCGGACGGTGGATGTGATTACCCGGATTGGGACGGCGTGAGCGACTACTTCGCTCGGTTCTACGGGAAAACAGCGGACAAGTTTTACAAATAAGGAGAATAATAAAAATGTCGAATACTTATAAAATCGAATGCTATGTGGAAACGGTTTCGTCCGATGGGAACGTAACGGTTCGCGGCGTGGACGGATACCGGTTGGAAAAGAAAGAGGGTGAAAAGGAGAAAACGTATAATGTGTTTTGGAAAGTTGAAGATACTAAAAATGGAGGGGCTTTGGTAAAAATTTTCCCGGCAGAGGAAAAATTGAGGCTTAACGAAAAACAGTCAGGGGGTAGTCCAACGGGTGAAAGCGGGAAAGCTGAAGAGGGAAAAACTGAAAAAGTTTTTGCCAAAGACCTCCAGTTCCTTCTGACAGCCAAGGCGAATCATTTGAAGGTTTCCTTGGATGTGGCTTTGGATGGTGCCGATGGAAAAGACAAAGTGCTGATTCAAAAGATCTCTTTGATCTAAGCTTGCAAAATGCTTTAAAAAGGCAAAGGGAGGAATGATCAATGTTTAGCAAGTTCAAAATGATTACGATTTTTATTGGAATGCTTTTGTTGGCGACAACGGCCTTTGCGGACTGGACCGGTTCTACTCGTGAACCGGAAAATTCCAAAAAGATAGATGGCAAGATATTTTATGTCATTACAAGTGCGGAGGAGCTGGCTTGGTTTGCCGAACAGGTGAATGTGGGAAAGACGACTATCAATGCGCTGCTGGCGAATGATATCAAGTTTATGGACGATACGAGTAAAACCAGTTCCGTGGACTGGACGCCGATAGGGAAGGATTCTTCGGCGATATTCAATGGAATATTTGATGGTGCGGGTCGGAAAATTTACGGGCTATATTCAAGCCAGAGCAAGTTTGCCGGGTTATTCGGGGTGACGGGGAAGACGGCTTTGGTGAAATACGTGAGCTTGCAGGTGGACTTGGTCAAAAGTAACGCCTCGTACGCTTATGCTGGCGGCATCGCGGGCTGGAATTGGGGAACGATTACGGGCTGCACGAACGGCGGCGCGGTCACCGCCTCCGCCTCCTCCTCCTACTCCTACAGTGGCGGCATCGCGGGCAGGAATGGG
>JBNMGX010000423.1:0-1789 GCA_050872465.1 Hallerella sp. | reverse complement strand
GTCTATCGCGAGGTGGTCATCGACCGCGGGGACGACGGCATGGATACGGTCAAGGTCGAGGAGGACGAATGGTTCACGCTCCCCGAAGCCCCGGAAAAGTCCGGGCACACGTTCACGGGTTGGTACGGTCCGGACGGCAAGTACCTGGGCAAGGCGGGCGACACGGTGAAGGTTTCCGCCGATATGCGGATCGAGCCGCGCTACGAGGCGAACCTCTACCGGATCGCGTTCGTGAACGGCTCCGATACCCTGCAAAGCGGGGAAGTCGCCTACGGCACGCTCCCTTCCTACACTGGAACGGCTCCGAGACAGGCCTCTTCCGCGAAGTACACTTACACGTTTGCTGGCTGGACTCCCACAATTAAGGCGGTGACGGGCGATGCGGTTTACACGGCGATTTTCGATTCGACGGAGATTCTGTACACGGTCACGTTCATGGAAGGCGATTCCGTTCTTGCGAAAGTCCGAGTTGGTTACGGCGAGACGGCGATATACCCAAATGCCATTCCTATTCGCTCTGGCTACCGGTTTAAAGGCTGGAGTAGCACACTTTCGAACATCACGGGGAATATGACAGTCTCTGCTCTGTTTATCGAAATTGTTTATGTAAATGTCATTATTGATCGCGGAATAGGTAGTTTGGATACTGTTTCAGTAGAACAGAATACGAATTTTACGCTTCCTGTTGCCCCGGAAAAGATCGGACATTCATTCTCTGGTTGGTTTACTCCTGATTGGCGGTATTTAGGCAATGCCGGTGAAATGTTCTTGGTCACTGAAGACATCCAAATTGTTGCGATTTTTAGAGTAGAGTCCTATGAAATCGTATTTTTGAATGACGGTGTAGTTCTGCAGAATAAGAAATTTTCTTATGGTGCATTGCCTAAATATATTTATGCGATTCCGAAAAGAGCTGCTTCTGCGGAATACACCTACACCTTTGTCGGCTGGGATCCCGCGATTGACACGGTGACGGGACCTGCGACTTACACGGCGGTTTTCGATTCTACTCGGATTCCGCAGAGCAGCAGTTCGGTCGCTTCTTCCAGTTCCTCGACAATATCTTCTTCGAGTTCCGCAGTGAAAAACTCCAGCAGCTCATCCGAACCCTCCGACGCCCTCGTGGCAAATATCCCCTCTCCCACATGGAGCGTCACCGCTTCGGGCAGGAACATCCATGTCCACGCCGCACCGGTCGGCAAATCCTACGCTCTCTTCGACTTGCAGGGAAAGGTTCTCGCCAAGGGTCGCATCGAAAGTCCGGAGATGACGCTTTCCGCGCCTCGGGCAGGGAGCTACATCGTCCGCATCGGAAATCATTCTGTTCGGATGAATGCGAAATAGCTTGTCCAAGAATTCAGCAAACCTGTAAAAGGAGAACTTATGTTTGAGCAGGAAACGAAAGAACTGATCATTGTGCACGATAAGGATACCGCCGAGTATGCGTCTTATCTGATTCAGCTTATCGGTTTAAAAGACGATAAGCCGAACGGAACCGCCGTGGGAACAAGGGACGGTTCTATTCGGGCTGCCATGTGGAGTGTTAAAGAATATCGCGACACGTTGTCGAAAATTTCTTCTGACACCCACGTTCTTATCTTGGGCGATGCGAAGCTAATCGAAGAGAATAAATCCCATATCAAAACGGAATTTTCCGAATACGGGATGACTTTTGGATGGCTGGGGATGCGGGCTGTCATGTTCGTCGATTCGCGGGCATATGACAAGGAAGAATATGAACAGTTTGTCGAATTTGCCCAAAATGACCAGGAATCATTCAAGAAAGGCG
>JBNMGX010000422.1:0-1799 GCA_050872465.1 Hallerella sp. | reverse complement strand
TCCCTTTGCAAACCCGTCGATCCTTGTCTTTAACAGCAGCAAAAAGGAAGGCAAGACGTTCAGCTTGACTTACTCTTCGGATCCGATAGTCGAAGTCGTTGGCGGGATGGAAGATAGCGGAGAGTGGTCTGTTGACAACGGAACTCTGACTCTCCAGTTTGGCCAAGTAGGTTCTTTGCATACGAACACGACAAAGCTGATTCATGCAACGATTGTATATCTAGACAATGCCGTCGCCCTAAATCTAAATTCTGCGAAAAGAATTCTCCATACGACGATTTCGGAACCAGGCATCGAAGTTTTCACGGGTGTCGAAAAATAGCGAAAAAGAATTTCACAAATCCAAGGCTCCCTTTATCGGGAGCTTTTTCATTTTCTAGATTTGCGCATTATGGAAATGGAAACACGTTACAACTCGAAGGCCGTCGAAGCCCGCTGGCACGACGCATGGAACAAGAATAACGATTTTGCACCGAGCGGAAAGGGAGAACCGTTCTCCGTCGTCATTCCGCCGCCGAACGTCACGGGCGCACTGCACTTAGGACATGCGCTGAACGATACGCTACAGGATATTTTGGTCCGCTACCGCCGAAAGACCGGTCGCGACACGCTCTGGATTCCGGGGACGGACCATGCGGGAATCGCCACACAGGCGGTCGTCGAAAAGAGGCTCTTCCAGGATGAACACAAGACGCGGCACGATATCGGACGCGAAGCCTTGGTCGAACGCATCTGGAAGTGGAAAGACGAATACGAGGCCCGGATTACGAAGCAACTGAAGAGCCTCGGCGTGAGCTGCGACTGGAGCCGCCAACGCTTTACCCTCGATCCGGTCTGCGCCAAGGCGGTTCGCCATGCGTTCTTTAACCTTTTCAAGAAAGGGCTTATCTACCGGGGAAAGCGCCTCGTAAACTGGGATACGAAGCTCCAGACAGCGGTCGCCGATGACGAAATCTATTACGAAACGGTCAAGGGCCATTTCTGGACATTCAAGTATCCGCTAGCGGACGGTTCGGGCTACATCCCGGTCTCGACGACGCGCCCCGAAACAATCATGGGCGATACCGCCCTTGCGGTCCATCCGAACGACGAACGCTACAAAAAATACATCGGCAAGATGCTGAAGGTTCCCTTTGTCGGACGCGAAATTCCGGTGATTGCGGATGCGCTCCTGGTCGATATGGATTTCGGAACCGGTTCCGTCAAAGTCACTCCGGCACACGACCCGAACGACTACGCGACAGGGCTTCGCCACAAGCTTCCGATGATAAACATCATGAACGACGACGGCAGCCTGAACGAAAACGCCGGCGAGTTCAAGGGTCTCAAGGGACAGGCGGCGCGCGACGCGGTTGTCGCAGGTCTCGAAAAGCTCGGACTTCTTCTCAAGGTGGAAGACCACGAAATGCAGGTGGGACACTCCGACCGTTCGAAAACCGTCATCGAACCGTATCTGAGCGACCAGTGGTTTGTCAAGATGGACACGCTCGCCGAAAATGCGATGAATGCGGTGAAATCCGGCGAAATCAAGATTCTTCCCGAACGCTACGCGAACAAGTATCTGGACTGGCTTGCCGAAAAGCGCGACTGGTGCATCAGCCGCCAGCTGTGGTGGGGACATCGCATCCCGATCTGGCACACGGACGCTTCGGAAGAAGAGCTGAAGAAAACGTTCGGGTCGCGGGAAGACATCTATTTCTATCCGGCGCAAAACGGAGGTTTTCTCGTGTGCAGCCGCGAAGAGAACCTGAAGGAAGATCTGGTTCCGGGGCATAAGCTCGAACAGGAAGCGGATGTTC
>JBNMGX010000421.1:0-1809 GCA_050872465.1 Hallerella sp. | reverse complement strand
TCATAGACATGCTTGACATCGACGCCGGAACTCACGTGGGATGCGGGCAGGTTGCAGAAAAGCCCGATTTTTTCCTTGATGTGGGGCTTCAGGAATTCTTCGCAGCGCGCGATGATGATGTCCGGGTAGATGCCGCGTTCGTTCAGGTCGCGGACGGACATCTGCGTCGGCTTGGACTTCTGCTCCTTGACGCCAGACGGAATCGGGACATATGTCAGATGTACGAACATGCAGTTTTCGCTTCCGACTTCGTGCGAAAGCTGGCGGGCCGCTTCGATGAAAAACTGGTTTTCGAGGTCGCCGACCGTTCCGCCGATTTCAATCAGGACGACATCCGCGTTTTCGCCGTTCGCCACTTCGTAGAAATGTTCCTTGATGGCGTTCGTCACATGCGGAATGAACTGTACCGTATGCCCCAGATAGTCTCCACGGCGTTCCTTTTCGAGGATAAGCTTGAAGACCTTCCCCATGGTGAGGCTCCACTCGGAGCGGGCGACAACGTTCAAAAAGCGTTCATAATGGCCGAAGTCCATATCGACTTCCCCACCGTCATCGAGAACATAGACCTCGCCGTGTTCCGTCGGGTTCATCGTGCCCGGGTCCGTATTCAGGTAGCCGTCGCACTTGACGGGGACGACTTTCATCCGCCCGGAAAGAAGCGCTCCGATGCTCGCCGCGGCAACGCCCTTGCCGAGACCGGAAATCACGCCGCCCGTGACGATGATGAATTTCGTTTTTCCGTTATAGGTATTTTCCGTTTGATTCATGGGTATCCGTTTTTTTCAAGAGGAATTCGACCTTTTGCACGTCGGACGGTAAGTCGACCGACGCCGAAAGGGATGTACAAAAGACTACGCGGATGGGACGCTTTCCCAAAATGCGGAGCTGCTCCAGGGAACGTTCCCGTTCCAGTTTTGACTGCGGGAGATTCGAGAATTCCTCCCGGGCTTCTGCCGAATACGCATAGACCCCGACGTGTCGGAACCATCTCAGAGAATCGTCCGGGAGCTTGCGGGTAAACTCGGTCGCATATCCCGAAGAGTCCACGGCGACCTTCACCACGGAAAGAACGTCCCTGTCCGATTCGGCGAGCGGCGCCGCCACCGTAATCCAGGATGTCGGCTCGTCGGAAAGCGCCTTCGCCACGTCCCGGAGCATCTGCAAATCCGCCAAGGGTTCGTCGCCCTGGAGGTTCACGACTAAATCGAGCCCGAGCATCTTCGCGGCTTCGCTTACGCGGTCGGAACCGGTCACCGCCTCTCCCGTGAGAACGCCCCGGAACCCGGCACTCTCCACCGCCTTTAAAATACGAAAGTCGTCCGTAGCACAGACGACACTCTTAAAACACCCGGCGGCAGTAGCCCTTTCCAAAGTCCGAAGAATCATCGGACGCCCGCAGATGGGGACAAGAGGCTTTCCCGGAAACCGGGAAGAGCTAAACCGTGCGGGAACAATGCAATGGACGTCGGGCATGGAAATTTACCCGATAACCTTCGGAATGACGAAATGGCCGTTCTCGACATCGGGCGCGTTCGCAAAGGCCTGTTCATGGGTAAGCGAAACCTGCGGAATGTCCTCCCGGAGAACCGTGGGCGCATCTTCTACGCCCGTCATCGGGGAAACGTTCGAAAGATCCAAAGCCTTCAAATCTTCCATGTGGTGCAGGAGCTCGTCTAGGCGACCGGAAAACGACTCGATGTCCGCATCCGAAAGCTTGAGGCGGGAAAGCATCGCGATTTTCAGGATTTCTTCTTTATTCAGCATGTCAGACCTTTCTCCAAAAATTTTACCCGATGAAAATAAAAAATT
>JBNMGX010000420.1:0-1824 GCA_050872465.1 Hallerella sp. | reverse complement strand
GGGGGAGCGGTACTTGTATTCGTCCTGGAGATCCAAAATCTCCTTTTGGAAATTTTTTGCCAGGTTTTCCAGACTGTCGATTTGGTTGTCCCGGATTTTGACTTCTTGCTGCTCGTTTAGATAAGCTTCAGCGATAATTTTGCTCTGCTTTTTAACGGTATCGGTGTTGGCTTCGCATTGTTTTAGTTCTTGGTTCTTGCTTTCCAGCGCATACTGGTAATTTTCGAGTTGGTCGGTGATACGCTCTAAGGAATCGATCGTGATTTTATAGGAAGCGATGGACGATTGGAGCTGTTCTTGAATTCTGAGCCATTCGGCTTGCTTTTTTGTCGCTTCTGTTAGGAGGGAACTTGCGATTTCGTAAGGTTGTTTGGCTTGCTCCAACTTGTCCATTTCATCGACTTTATCGCCGCAGATGTAGCCGCCCATGGCGCATACAATGCCTGTTGTCGCGAGGACCTTTGCCTTTCCGCTAGACTTTGGGGAATTTCCTGTATCCATATAACTTCCTTCTCGTATATTTCCAGTTCTGCTTTTTCAATTTAGCAACTTTTGTGAGCTTGAGCAATCGCGTGAATTTGCCGTTTTGTATTTCGGCGGGCAATTTCTGGAGTTCGAGGTATGAAATTTATAACTGTTCGATTCTTGAAAATTTTGGTAAAATGAATTTATACGAAGTACAAAGTAAAAGATAAAAGAGGTAAAAGATGTTAAATGTCAAGAATCGCTGGTGTCTGGTGACGGGAGCTTCTCGGGGCGTTGGACGCGAAATTGCGAACCGGATGGCGTCGCTCGGGGTAAACCTAATTTTGCAGAGCCGTTCCCGGAAACACTCAGAAGAGACCGCTACACTTGTCAGAATTCGCGGTGTCGAGGCGCTGCCTGTGGAATGCGATTTGGAAGTTCCTGAATCCGTTCGTGCCATGCTCACGGAAATCGATGCGACCGGTCAGAAAGTCGATATCGTTTTCAACAATGCAGGACAGATGAGCCGTTATTTTTCGGACTATACAAAAAATACGCTTGAGGATTTTCGGCAGGCGATGGCGGTGAATTTTTTCGCCCCTGTTCAAATCGCGTATCATTTTTTGCCAAAGATGATTCGGAACGGCTTTGGCAGGATGCTTCTCACGACCAGCGGAATTGCCGACGAGCCGGAACTTGCCGCTTATGCTTGTGCCAAGGCGGCGCTTTCCAAGTTTGTGCGGGATTTTGCCTGTAAACTAAACGGCACGGATGTGACGATGAACCTGATGGATCCGGGTTGGCTGCGCACGGATTTGGGAGGTCCCAATGCTCCGAACGATGTTTCTTCGGTGATTCCCGGTGCGCTTGTCGGAAATCTGCTCGAAGATGGGAAAAGCGGTCGCTTGTTTTGTGCGCAGGATTATGCGGGAATGTCTTTAGAAGAAGCGCTTCGAAAGGCTGCGGAAAATTAATTTATCCGTAAAAAGCGTATTGAAGCCTTTTCAGTGCGCTCTTGAGCGTTGTTCGTGGACATGCCAGATTGATTCGTTCAAATCCGCGTCCCGACTTTCCGAAACGCGCTTCGCTGTTGAGCCAAAGCCTTGCCTTGTGCAAAATGATGTCGTCGATTTCTGTCGGCGATTTTTTTAGTCCGCTGAAATCCAGCCAGGCGAGATAGGTCGCTTCGACGGGCGTGAGCTTTATATCGGGAAGGTGGTTGCGTATAAATTCACTTGTAAAGTCGATGTTTCCCCGGATATACTTGAGCAAAGCGTCCAACCATTCTTCGCCGTATTTGTATGCGGCTTCGGATGCGATTAAACCGGCGACATTTACCTGGCTGTAGGCGACCGCATC
>JBNMGX010000419.1:0-1826 GCA_050872465.1 Hallerella sp. | reverse complement strand
TAGTTATTAGTTAATAGTTGAGTGTTGAGGAATCAGGATGCAAAAAACAGGATTCAATGGGATACGGGACACGCTAAACGGGATGAGGGCGTCCGAGCGGACTTTTACTTCGACATCATTCACCAGCACGCTCTACTTGTCATTATCAAGCTTAGCTCGACAAGCTCGACAACCTATCATTGCCGTTCTTGGCAACATGTCATTATCGGGCGTGACCCGATAATCTCCATACACAAAGGGATTCCCGTGTCTGCGTCCGCCGTGGCGGACAAGCCGGGGAATGACATAGGAAAGCGTGGCCCAGGGGGTGGTTGCAAGGTAGGCCATCCCCCTCAAAAGTCCAGCGTAAACGCCGCTTCCAGTCCCCCGCGGAAATCCGGCCCGAACACAAAATGGATCGGGCTGTCAAAGTCGCTCATCATCGCATCGACAACGGCATCGCCGATGGAATACAGATAGATAAGGACGATACCCCAGATATACTGGTTGCGATTTTTCCGAAAGTAGAGAATCTGCTCGTTGATGCCGTCGAGATCGTCGCTCGTCGGGTCTTCCTTTTCCAGAGCGTGCTTGCGGTCCAGATAATAGTTGATGACGTTCTGCCGGGAATAGATGCTGACCGAGGCGCCGAACATTCCCATATAGACAAGCCCGGCCTTTCCGTATTCGTCGTTGTAGATTTGCCCCCAGCCCGGAACCAGCGCACGCAAAAGGGCGCCCGTCACCGGACGGTTCTCCACGCTATGCCCCTGGTTATTCTTCCAGATTCCAAAGGCGTCAAAAAGGCTGTAGAGGTGGATCCCGAGCATCCAGGCGAGTTCCGACTTCCGAAGGTCCTCTTCCTCGATCTTGTGGTCGCTGAACGAACGGACCCGCTCCGCGAATTGGTTCCGCTTCGACTGGTAATACGAAAGGCTGTCGTGGTTCCGGAGCATCTTGCGGGAATAGACGAGCACAGAATCCTGGTATTCCCGGGCCTGTCGAAATCGTCGTTTCTTCTGGGAACGCTTGTTGACGAAAACTTCGTAGGCAAGCCCGAGTTCAATCGCCGTGATGAATCCGCCGCGGATATAATGCCCCGTGTAAGACTGCCCGCCGCCCGGAAAGACCCCAAAAAGCAACGTCAGCGGAAGCGAGCTGTGCGATGTTTCGACGTCCCATTCGTATGTCGGGAGCGAATCGATTCCAGGAACCCCCGTCTTCCCTTTTTCCGCGATTTGTTCCGCATCGGCTCGCGAAAAGGCGAAAGCGAGCGCCAAGAGAACGGGAAAAAGCGGGAACGGAAAACGCATCGGCACAAATTATAACAAAATGCCACCGGAGAAAATCTATCTTTGACGGCAAATTTTGCAAAAAGCGGGATTTGGCAGGACTTGACAAAAAATGTCAAACCACATTGCTATCTTAAAGGCCAAGGAAACGAAATGAAAACGGAAAACGAAAACAGAGTCGCCATCGTGAACCTCGGCACGGAACTCACCCAAGGCTTCACGCTCAACACCAACGCCCACCAGATGGCGGGCCGTCTGCGCGACCTGGGCTTTGAAGTCGCCTACGAGATTACGCTCCCCGACGACGCGGGCGTCTGGAAAGAAACCTGGGAAATGATTTTACAGGCAAACGTGCGCACCGTGATTCTCGGCGGAGGACTTGGCCCGACCGAAGACGACAAGACGCGGCAGCTCGTCGCCGATACGCTCGGGGAACCGCTCGAGTTTCGCGCGGAGTGGATTCCGCAGATAAAGGCTTTCGTCGAACGCCGCGGACTGAAATATTCCGAGACAAACGACATCCAGGCGTTCTTTCCGCGGACGTCCGAGGTTCTG
>JBNMGX010000418.1:0-1832 GCA_050872465.1 Hallerella sp. | reverse complement strand
ACTTGCTGGATGTCGGTTACATATTTGACAACGGATTCCGCAATCAGGGTTGCCCGTCTTTTTGCAACGAGCGAATTGACCGTATAGACATTGGACAGTTCGCTTTTGTCGTAACCGCCGCGCGTCCATTTTAAAGTGTCCAGGTCAACGGAATCCGTAACGCCAAAATACTGGAACGGGCAGAGCAACTTCCGATCGATTGCTTCGGGCAGGCGAATCTCCGCTGCGATTTTTCCGTCAAAATAATCAAGAATGTTTTTCCCATCCATGCGTTCCGGCGTAGCGGTTAAACCGAGAAGAACTTTTGGTTTGAAGTGACTTAGCAGTTTCTGGTAAGTCGGCGCCGCGGCGTGGTGAAATTCATCGATGACGATGTAGTCGTAAAAATCGGAAGAGATTTTTTCTGCGAAGTTTTTCGAGTTGAAAGTCTGGATGGAAATGAACAGATGTTTTAAATCGTTCGCTTCGTGGCTTCCCACAAAGAGTTCGCCAAAGTTCGGGTCCTTTAAAACAGCTCGGAATGTGCAGAGGCTCTGTTCTAGGATTTCTTCGCGATGTGCGATAAACAGAAGTCTCGCTGGGCTTTGCGGATTATCCTTGCGAAAGTTTTTATAATCCAAGGCGGAGATGACTGTCTTTCCGGTTCCTGTCGCCGCGACGACAAGGTTTCTGTATCGATCGTGGACTTTTCTTTCTGTCTGGAGACTATCGAGAATTTCCTGCTGGTAAGGGAACGGTCGGATTTCAAATGAATAGCTTGGATTCGGGATCGTAAAACTTTTTTCCGCTGAAAGCGCTGCCTGCAGGCGGCTGCAGTCGTGTTCCGTGTAAAGCTCAAATTCTCTTGAATTCCAATAGGATTCGAAATTGGCTCGGATTTTTTGAAAATATTTGGCAGGGCTTTTTGCGTGATTTTCAGGTTCCATTCCAGTCCGCTGGAAAGTGCGGCGTTGGAAATATTGGACGAGCCGATATAGGCCGTCGTAAAACCGGTGTCGCGTTCAAAGATATAAGCCTTGGCGTGCAAGCGCGTGCGGGTCGTGTCGTAGCTGATTTTGATCGTCGTGTTGAGAAGCGTAGAAAGCTCTTCAATGGCTTTTAAATCGGTCGCTCCCATGTAGGATGAGGTTGCGATGAAAAGTTCGCCTCCGTTTTGCGTAAAGGCGCGAAGTTGCATCGAGCAAGAGACGGATGCCGCTCCATTTGATGAAGGAAACCAGCATGTAAACTTTGTTGCTGGATAGAATTTCCTTTTTTAGTTCCGAAAACATCTGCGGTTCCTTCTCGGCTCCGGTAAACAGGGAACTATCGACGAGGGATGTTTCCGGTCGGATAACGGACGCTTTGGAATTGATGGATAAGATACTGTCCTTTCGATGGAAAACGGAATCAAGCAGCCTGTTTTCTAACGGTAGCATTTCTTCGGCTTTTGCCTGGATGGCGGAAAGGATCTGATTTGTCGTTTCCAGTTGCTTTTGAATGCCGTCTTCGGATTTGTGAAGTTCCGCAAGCCTTGTCAAATGGTCTTTTAAGATGTTCGCCACGTATTGCGATAAAATTTCGGGAGAATTTTCGCTATCGAAATGCGATGTTCTGATATCGATGTCTTTGGCATTGCTGGCGGATATTTCCTGTTTGAGCGAATTGTTTATCAGCTGCTCGTAAAGACCGTCTTTTAGCATGTCTGTCTCCGCCTTAAAGTGTTCCGAAAAAACGTTCCTTTTTTTTGAACACAAAAATAAATTAAAAAATCTGTCAAGTTTGACAGATTTTGAATTTTGTCAGGAAAAATAGATGCTTTGCGAAGTGTCTGCCAAGTATCGGTACAAGGT
>JBNMGX010000417.1:0-1835 GCA_050872465.1 Hallerella sp. | reverse complement strand
TTTTTACAGTAAACGGCACGCTTCGCAAACGAAAGCCGCCGCTAGCCGAGTGGAGAGGCGAATGCCGCACGCAACTTGTGCTGTAAAGCCTCTCTCGGAAAAAAAAGCTCAGATCATCGTCGCACTGAAGGTCGCATTGCAAACGACCTGATCACCGCAGCGAATTTCGCCTGTAAAGAACAAAATACCGCGACGCATCTTGTCAAGCGTTACGCTCACTTCCAAGCGGTCTCCCGGACGGACCGGCTTGCGGAACCGGCAACCATCCACGCCCATGAACGCCGGACGTTTTCCCGCACACTCCGCCTCGTAGCGAAGCCCTGCAAGAATCGCACCGGCCTGAGCCATCGTTTCAATTTGGATAACGCCAGGCATCACAGGTTCTCCCGGGAAATGCCCCTGGAAGAACGGCTCGTTAAACGAAACATTCTTGGCGCAAACGATCGACGGTATTTCGGACGCGACATCCAGGGAAAGTACCTGGTCGATGAAAAGAAAAGGATAGCGGTGCGGCAAAATCCGGAGAATTGCCTCATAGTCGTACAAAACGCCGGGCTTGCTAGACTTGGGAAGCGTTTCTAAAAGCATAATCCATCCACCTCTCTAAAAGTTTCCGGTGAGCGACATGCCCGCCGTTGTGAATTCGAATTCTCAATCTAGGTAAAAAAGGCGCGGGAAGGGAAATGTCCCCGACCAAATCGAGAATTTTATGCATCACCGGTTCATTCGGCATCCGGAGCGGCCCCCCCGCTTTCGGGAGCGCTTTTTCTTTTTTTTCCGCAAGCAGCATCCCGGACCGCGCATCCGCAAAAGCGAGCAGCCCATTCGCCCGGGCATTTTTCAAATCATCTTCAAAGATAAATGTCCGCGCAGGGAAAATTTTCACCAAGTCTTCCGCATCGTAAATGGAGACAAAGGCGTCATCCGAAAAGTTTCCATGCGAAATGGAATATTCGATTTCGAGCGTTTCCGCCGGAGAAATTTCAAAAAATCCTCCCTCCCATTCCAAGCGTTCCCGAATCGGCGCGTTGTAAAACGCAAGTTCCTGCGGAACGCCTGCAAGGTTCCGAATCGCTTCATACCACGGATACGCACTTCCGTCCAAAATCGGAAGCTCTTCGGCGAGAGCGTGGATTTCCAGATAGAATTGCGGATAAAGTAACAGAACCGGGGAGAGATGTTCCACGGTAGAGATCGAAGCGTGTTGATTTTTGAAAAGTCCGCTCGAACGATTCGCAAAAAATTCCAGTTTCAAAAAGGAGTTAATATCCGAGGAACTCCAATGCATTTCCCCGGATGCTGCAAACCATCTTACTTGAGGAAGCGCTTTTCTGTCGCAGATTATCCGCGCTCCCGAATTTTCAAGCGAAAGCGAATGCGCCAGAATTTCCTTTTCAAAAATCGATTGCTTCATTTGTTTAAAATCTCAAAGGAATCTTTTAGTCCGTACAAAAAGAACGCAGCGATCTGGTGCGGATGGCTGATTTCTCCCGAACGCATTTTTGACAAAACTTCT
Source organism: Hallerella sp. (assembly GCA_050872465.1). GTDB lineage: Bacteria > Fibrobacterota > Fibrobacteria > Fibrobacterales > Fibrobacteraceae > Hallerella. Next base: position 319 of record JBNMGX010000417.1, on the reverse strand, counting down.
TCCGTTGAAAACTGGAGTGTCTCGATTTCTTCGCTTGAATCAAAGTGAGTTTCTCCGCTTTGTACAACACCTGTCGCGCCAACGACAAAGAATCGCCCACGATGTCTGTCCGGATTCATCGGAAGTTCCGCTAAGAATTCAAAGCTTCCTCCGCCGAACGCGCACTCTTCCTGGAGTTCCCGCTTCGCCGCATCGACAGGAATTTCTCCCGCTTCGACAATTCCCGCCGGGAACTCCAGAGAAACTTTCCCCGTACCATGGCGATATTGTCGTTCCATCAGCCAAAATCCTTCGGCGTTTTTCGCAAGGACAAGTACCC
>JBNMGX010000416.1:0-1836 GCA_050872465.1 Hallerella sp. | reverse complement strand
TCGAGAGCGTTGTGCCCTAGGCCGCGACGTGTGGATTTGCTTTCGACTGTGCGCTCGACGAGCGAACTCCAGGATCCGCAATGCGGGCATTTTCCCGCCCACTTCGGCGACACCTCGCCGCATTCGGAACAGACAAATTCGGTTTCTCTTTTTGGCATGGTTTAAAAATAAAAAGCCGCCACTTCAAAAAAGTGACAGCTTTTGTCAAAAATCAAAAAACGTCTAGATGCCTGCGGCTGCGTCGGCGGTCTTTTTGCGTTTTTTCTTCTTTTTCGGCTGGTCCGGTGTCGCGGACTTTTCGACGGTGACGCTTGCCGCCTTTTCGCCGAGCTTGGTGAAGCCGTATTGCCGCGGTTCAAAGCCTGCCGGGAACTTGGTCTTGGCGTCGTAGATGACCTTCTTCGCCGTGAACTTTTCGATGTGGGCGTTGGAAAGATCCGCACCCGAGAAATCGACGTCGTCCATCTTGGTGTCCGCGTCGAACTTCGCGTTCTGCATGTTGGCGTTCAGGAACGTGACCTTTTCAAGCTTTGCGCCGGAGAAGTTCGCACCGGTCAGCGTGGCGAGGTCGAAGCTCGTGCGGTTGATCGTGGAGTTCGAAAAGTTCGCCTTCGTCAGGTCGGCATTGTCGAAGATGTCCTTGAATACATATGTGCCGTCGAAAATCGCCTTCTGCATGATAGCGCCGCGGAAGATGCTCTTGCTCGCTTCGCCGTCGAAGAACGAAACCTTGTTCATCTTGGCCTTTTCAAATTCGCTTTTCGTGACGGTTCCCTTGTCGAAGATGACGCCGGAAAGGTCCTGGCCGCTGAACTTCATGTTCTTGACGGTGGATTGCGCAAAGGAAGCCTTTTGTAGCTGGACCTTGGACAAGTCAACATCGTTGAAGTTCGTGAGGGAGAGGTCCGCGCTCTGCATGTTCACATTGATAAACTTGGTGCCGCCGAAGTCCGCTTTGGAAAGGCCTGCCTTGGTGAAGTTCACGTCGCGGAGTTCCACGCCGCCGAAGTCCGCATTGATAAGGTTGCACGCCGTGAAGTCCGTCTTGACGATAATCGCGTCCGAAAGGTTCGCGGCACCCATCAGGGAGCGGGAAAAGTTCGTGTTGGTGAGGTCCGCATCGCTGAAGTCCGCTTGCGTCAGATCGACATCGATGAACGAGGCGTTCTTGAGGTTTGCCTTCGAGAAGTCGGCCTGGTCCGAGACCTTCATCGCGTCGAGGCGGGCGTTTTCGAGATTGGCCTTGGGAAATCTCGAATCGAGGAGGGTCGCCCGGTAGAGGTTCGCCCCCTTCAGGTTTGCGCCCTTAAAGTCGGAACCGCGCAGGTCCGCCCCCGAAAGAATCGCATTTTCCAGATTGGCTTCGCGGAAATCCGGGTTGTTCATCACGGCGTTCTGGAACCCGACCTCGCGCAGGTCTGCGCCGCGGAAGGAAACCGGCTCTGCAGTTGCATTCGCACGCTGGAAGTTGGTCACGTTCTTGACCGCTTTTGCGTTTTCGAAATTGAAACCGTCGATTCGCTTGTCGCGGAGAGAAACGTCGATGTTCTTGCCGCTCCAGTCGGTCTGCTGCGCGAAGGCGCTGGCCGTAAGCGTGGCGAACAGCAAGACGCCGAACTTGGATTTCAAATGGAAGTGCCTATTCATTTCGTATCCTTTTTAAGAGTCCAAACAAAATTTTGACCACTCTAAAATAAATTAAAAAACGGTCCTCGGATAAAAAAAAGATGGAACCGGTCCACAAAAAAGCTATTTTAGGCGCCATGGCGCATTATTTGAAGAATTTTTACGATGTGATCGTGTGCGGTGCAGGTCCTGCCGGTCTCTATGCCGCTA
>JBNMGX010000415.1:0-1864 GCA_050872465.1 Hallerella sp. | reverse complement strand
TATCGCGCCTCGCTTTTTTTTGCGCAAATATAGAACTGTTTGAAGGATTCTTCAATATTATTTGGGGATAGGTTCTAAGCTCTGACAACTTGCAGTTCGCTGAACAGTCAATTCCGCATCCCTAATTCCTAACTAACTCAACTGATTTCAGTCTCCTGCTTCCTGATTCCTCTCGACGATCAACCGACAACCGGCTTCCAACTCGGAATATCCCAATCTGTTCTATGGACGAACAAGAAACTTCTTGTTTTAAAGGCGAAACGGATATACTTTATCATTGTGACTGGAAAAGAGCTTCGGCGAAAGGTTCACGCAAGGCATCCCGCCTTCGGAACTCGTAGATGTTTCCTTCCGAGGTTCCCGGTTTCATTAAAGTCTGCCTCTTTCGGGGCGGACTTTTTTATTCAAAATTTTTCACGCACAAAGGGGAAAATTTCAGTCTTCGTATTTCAGCCGTTCCGTCTTGCCTGGCGCAAAGGAGCCTAGACGATAGGTGAAAGTCGTGAAACGGTTCAGTTCTTCGAATGCTTCGATGACTGTGGGATCTTTCGGGTTTCCGAGAAGGGACGCATAAAAAATGTAGCCCCAAGGCTTGTCCGGGTTCGGGCGGCTTTCGATGCGCGTCATGTTGATTCCGCGCTTGGCAAATGCGCCGAGAGCTCCGTAGAGTTCGCCGGGCTTGTCATCGTTCGAAAGTTCAAAGAGAATGACCGTCTTGAGTTCGGCGTTCGAAAGGATGGGCAGAGGTTCTTTCTGGATGGCATAGAACCGGGTGAAGTTTACGCCCTGGATGTTTTCGAGATTCGACTGGAGAATGTCGAGACCGTAGAGCCTTGCCGCATAGGAACTCGCGATTCCGCCGTCGGTGAGATTTTTTCTCTTGGCGACTTCTTCCGCGGAACCCGCCGTATCAAAAAACACGACCTTTTCGATGTTCGGATGTTCGTTAAAAAAATGGCTGCACTGGGCAAGCGCCTGCGGATGGCTCATCACGCGTCGGAGAGTCTCTAGATTCGCGCCCTTGTTCGCGCAGAGGCAATGTTCTATCTGGAGCTTGACCTCGCCCACGATCGGATGGCGCCACTTCGCGAGCAGGTCGTAGTTTTCGTAGATGGATCCTGCGGTCGAATTTTCAATCGGAACCGCGCCTCCGTCGGCCGAACCGGTTTCAATCGCCCGATAGATTTCTTCAAAAGAATCCATCGGAAGAACTTCGATATCCTCGCCGAAAAGATAGTAGGCGGCGCATTCGCTGTATGCACCTCGACGTCCCTGGAAAGCGATTTTCTTTGTCATTGGATTCTCCGTGCGCCCTTGTAGCGAGGCTGCCAATAGGAATCGGTGAGCGGGCTTATCATCACTCCGCGCGACGTGCTCGCATGGGTAAAGTTTCCGTCATCAAGATACACCCCGACATGATCGACTCCGCTTCCTCCGCCGAAGAATACGAGGTCGCCTGTTTTCAAGTCTCCCCTTCCGATTTTCGTTCCCATCTGGAACATCTGCGTGGAACTGTGCGGAAGAGAAATCCCGGTCTTTTCCTTGTAGATGTTCATGACATAGCCGGAGCAGTCCGTTCCGCTTTTGGAAGCCTTGCCGTATTTGTAGGGAGTTCCGAGCCACGGCTTGACGATCGCCATCCAGTCGGAGACTTCTCCCGTCGAATTCTGGAGCATTTTTTCCGCGGTCTTTTCCGATGCCGAAAACCGGTAGGAGGCGGAGTCCCGGTCGTAGCTCGGGCGAGGCGGCATGGCGCACGAAATCATTAAAAGAATCGGAGCGAAGTACAGGAGGGAACGGAAAACATTCATCGCGATAAATCTAAAAAAATGAACGCACGATTGTTATATTAAGGAATATGGAC
>JBNMGX010000414.1:0-1864 GCA_050872465.1 Hallerella sp. | reverse complement strand
CGGGCATCCAATCGAGCCGTCCGCGGCTTTCTTGCGCTTTTCCGCCGATGCCGAGGTGACGCCCTTTTACGGAGGTTTTCGGGTGGGAATCGGTGGACGCCCGTTTGAAATCAACCCGCAAATCGAGGCTCGCTTTATCTACGAGAATTACACCTATTTTAATTCCAACGTGGAAATGACGCTTACGAGTAGCGGGAAAAACGGAAACATCGCGGATTCCTGGAATTCGGACTGGATAACGGAAAAGGTCTATTCGAAGGATGCGGCGGTCGATTTTATGCAGAACTTCGCCTTTTTCTTCGATCTGGAATACGGCTTCGGGACGGATGGAATCCTCGGGCTAGGGATGCATTACACGCTTGTCGATATCAGCACATCCTACGAGGGGAAAAGCTACGATTTTCGGCGCAACGTCCCGGTTTTCAGCCGCGACTTTATCATTGATCTTATCGCCTACGCCTATGTTCCCCTGACTTCGCACTGGGCTGTTTCCGGCTACCTGAACCAATACAATACGGGAAACTCCAAGTCGTCGAACGATTCGTATCTTAAAGAGCCGCTGAGCTTTACGATTGCCCTTCTCGGACCATCCTTTAATTGGGAAAACAAGCAGAACAGACTTACGCTTCTCGGCGGTTACTGGAAGCGTGAAAAGAAGCGCTTTTGCAAGGGGCGCCTGGCGCAACAGTTCCTAATCCACTTGCAGTATCAGCGGAATTTTGGGTTTGGGGTCAAGCCCGTGCCAGAAGATTGACGGGAAATCCGTAGATTTGGGAATGTTCGGTGAGATTTTCCGGGCGGTCCGAATCCAGAGCGATCCGTGTCCGCCCTTTCCGTAAAAGTCGATGATCGCGGGGAGAAAAATCCCGTCGTATTCCTTCCAACCGTGGATGGAAATCTTGTCGCTTCCCGTGCTGTCGTCGCAGGGGAGATTTCCGCGGGCGAGGCTTTCGAGATGGTTCCAGGTGAGCGGGCTTTCCCCGATAAATTCCTGGAGATGGTGCGAGGCCATCTGGCGTCGGGCGTTTTCCTTCCGAAACTCCATGTAGCGGAAGTTTTCCGCTGAAACGTAACGGAACGAATCGTTTGAAAGGATGATATCGAATGTGTCCGCAGAAGTCGGCGCGTGTCTCCAGGAAAGGCTCAGGTGGACCGGCAAAAATTCGCGGTTGATGAAACGCCCTTCGACGGATATCTGGGCATTGGAGCCGAGCTTGCCTTCGGAATTTTCGGGGCAGTCCGCTGGGAGCGAAACGGCTGAAAAGGCGAGGAGGAACGTTGCGAGAAAAAAGCGGGACATGTTTCCGGCTAGTATCCTAGGCGCTTTTGGCTTCGGAATTTTCGAGTTCGGGGAAGAAATGCGGGTCGCCGAAGAGTTCGTTTCGAAGCCTGTCCATCGTTTCGGTATGGGTGACCGCTTCGAGGTTTCCGACCTTAACCGCTTCTTCGTAGAGGCGAATCTTGAATTCGACCTTTCCCATGATCTTTTGCAGCGTCGCCATTTCCTTTTGCACGGCCATCCGGCGTCTTCGGAAGAGGGCGAGCCTTTTGGAAAGCGTTTCGTCGCCTTCGTTGTACCACTTGATATAAAGGCGGATTTCCTTGATGGGCATTCCGGTCGCCTTGAGGCATTCGATCATCGAGAGCCAGTTGATGTCGTCGTCGCTGTAACGGCGAATCCCCGAAGCGTTTTTCTTCACGAAAGGCAGGAGTCCTTCCTTTTCGTAGTAGCGGAGCGTGTAGGCGGAAAGCCCCGTCTTTTCTGCAACCTGGCCGATGGAATAGAACATGAAAACCTCCTAGACTTCTTCTGTTTTTTCGAGGATGATTAAGGCGCGGTCCTGCGTCGAGTTGGGAATCCGGT
>JBNMGX010000413.1:0-1883 GCA_050872465.1 Hallerella sp. | reverse complement strand
GACCCGGATTTATATGGAGCTTGCGAAGGCTGCGCTTTCCGCCGGGAAAAAAGTCTTGGTCCTCGTGCCGGAAATCGGTCTCGCTCCGCAGACGGCGATGCGCTTTTCGGAATTTTTAGGGTTTGAAGTTCCCGTCATCCACTCGGCGCTTTCCGCTCCGAAGAAACGGTCTGCCTGGGTTTCCATTCTTTTGGGCAAGGCGAAAATCGTCGTCGGTACGCGCAGCGCGATTCTTTCTCCGTTTGACTATGACCTGGTTATTTTGGACGAGGAACATGACGCGTCTTATAAGCAGGAGGATTCCGCTCCGCGCTACCATGCGAGAAGTATCGCTTTGCATGAAGCGTATAGGTTCGGGGCGTTGGTCGTTTTGGGAAGTGCGACGCCTTCGCTTGAAACTTTTTTTGCGGCAAAAAACGGAAAGCTGGAATATCTCGTTCTCTCGAAGCGGGCGACGGAGATGGAACTTCCGGAAGTTCGCATTGTCGATATGAAGAAAAAGGTTCGCTTGCAGGATTCTTCGCTGCTTCTTTCGAGCGAACTGCGGGAGGCTCTTGCGGAAACCGTGGAACGCGGCGACCAGGCGATTATCCTGATGAATCGTCGCGGATATTCCAAGGTGCGGCTTTGCGCGGAATGCGGCGAACCGCTCTCTTGCCCGGAATGCAAGGTGCCGCTGGTCTATCACAAGCAATACGGCGGACTTCTGTGCCACTACTGCGGAAAACTCTTACCGCTTGGCGCAAAATGCCCGTCTTGTGGCTCTTCGGAATTTGAATTTGCCGGAGGTGCGATCGAGAAGCTCGAAGAGGAAATCGCGGAATGGGTTCCGGCGGCGAAAGTCGTTCGGATGGACAGGGATACGACGGCAAACGTGGGCGCTGCGGAGCGAATTCTTTCCGATTTTCGGGAGAGGAAATTTTCCGTTCTTCTGGGCACGCAAATCGTGGCGAAAGGCCACGATTTTCCGAACGTCCAGCTGGTGGGCGTTGTGGGCGCCGATTCCGGCGCGGGCGTGCCCGATTTCCGTTCGGGCGAAAAGCTTTTTGAACTTCTAAGCCAGACATCGGGTCGCGCCGGGCGTGCGCGGGTCGGTGGGAAGGTTATCTTGCAGACGAACAATCCCGATGACCCGATTATCCGATTTGCCGTTTCGCACGACTATCTGGGCTTTGCACAGGATGAACTGGCGGCCCGGTTCGAAGCGCACTATCCGCCGTATTCGAAAATTGCGACGATTGAACTCGGCCATAAAAATCTCGAGTTTTTGGAAAAACGTTCCCAGGCTTTTGCCGATGAAATGTCGAAAAATTCCCGACTGGAAATTCTCGGACCCGTTGACGCCTACATTTCTCCGTTGCGCAAGACCTATTGGAAACACATTCTTGTCAAGGCGAATCTTTCGTCCGATATCCGTTGCGCCCTTTCGGATTTGCCTGCGGACATTGAAAGCCGCGTGAACATCGATCCGATGTGAGTTTATTTAGCGGATATCTAGGGAATAGTCCGCGGACGTCTAAGCGTAGTGAACAGTGGTCAGTGTTCAGTGGGCAGAACCGCAGACGTCTAAACTTTTGGGATGCGTCTAGCGGGACACGGGATGCGGTATTTCCAAGCGAACTGTTTTCGCGCACTGTCATTCCCTGACTTGTTATAATGTCATTCCCGTGCACACCATGCTGTCTGTCCCCGGCTTGTCCGCCGCGGCGGACGCAGACCGGGGAATCCCAGGAGATTACCGGGTCCATGCCCGGTAATGACATGTTGCAAAGAACGGCAATGACAGGTTTGCGAGCTTGTCGAGCTAAGAACCTATCCCCAAATAATATTGAAGAATCCTTCAAACAGTTCTATATTTGCGCAAAAAAAGCGAGGCGCGATAT
>JBNMGX010000412.1:0-1892 GCA_050872465.1 Hallerella sp. | reverse complement strand
GACGACATCTACACGATTACGCCAGCAACCTACCCCTATATCGTCGCCCAGACGGATTCCGTAGATGGCGGAGCATCCGTCCTCGAAATGATGCGGACCGATTCCTCCGTCATCATGGACTACGAACTCAGGGAAGGCTATCCCTATCCCTACGTGAGCCTCCAGATTTATCTCGGAGACGGAAAAAGCCGTGGCAGGGACCTTTCGCATTACGACAGCATCTACATCTGGGTAAAGCCCCGCGGCGAAGGCTCGGTAAGGCTTTACCTGCGAGGTTTCGACGATGTCATTTCAAAACCCGGCGACCAAACGTCGCTCAAGTTCAACGAACTCGAATTCTACCCGCTCGAAGAAACCTATCCGGCGGTTTTCGTCCCCCAGGAATTCCGGGTTGCCGGCTGGTGGGTTTCGCAAAATAACGTAAACGCCCATCGCGCACGCGTCGATCTTTCCAACATTCCCCTGATTGAAATCCAGACCGGGACCAATGCGCCGCTCGGATACGGAACGCTCGAAATTATGGGGCTGACTTTCAAGGGAAAAATCATCCCCGCCGAAAACCTGATGTTCGGCATCATCACGCTCTGGTTCTTCACATTCCTCTTCTACCTGGTTCTCAGGCTGCGCGATTACAGCATCCAGCGCAACGTGGAGCGCAAGCGCCGCGAAGAACTCGAACATAACCTGGTCGTTCTCGAAGTCGAAAAATCCGACTACGAAAAGGCGAGCAAGGAAGACGCCCTGACCGGATGCCTGAACCGAGCCGGATTCACCAGCATCCTGACCCAGGAGCAGGAACGCCTGAACAACGGAGGCGGTTCGCTTTCGTTCATCATGCTCGATATCGACTTTTTCAAGAAGGTCAACGACACGTGGGGGCACAGCGTAGGCGACGAAGTTCTTATCAACCTTTCCAAGCTTATCCGCAGCCGCATCCGCACGACAGACGCCTTGGTCCGCTGGGGCGGAGAAGAGTTCGTCATTCTCTGCGGGGACACGCCGCTCCAAAACGCCCAGTTCCTCGCCGAAAAGCTCCGGACAACGGTCGAAAATACGCAGCTGATCGCGCAGCAGCAGATCACCTGCTCGTTCGGCGTCGCCGAAATGATGCCTCACGAAGATCCGAAGAGCGTCTTTGACCGTCTCGACAAGGCTCTTTACAGTTCCAAGCGCAGCGGGCGCAACAGCGTAACCGCGGCAATCAAGAAGACCCAAGCATGAAGAAATTTCTCGCCCTGCCCATCTTTCTTCTCTTCTTCGGATGCGCCAAGAACCATCCGGAATTCGTCCCGATTTCCCTCAACTGGTTTGAATACCAGGCAATCGAAAATTCCGAGAATCCTAGTACGCTGGATTCCGCCCAGGAAGAGCTTTGCCTCGTCTCGATGACGCGCGCCCTGATGGAAAACGAGACTATCCGCAAGAACTCCCAGTCGGGAAAAGAATACGATGTCCAATACTTCGGCACAAAAAAATCGGGCGAAGTTATCGCCGAGTTTCGCGGGAAGTGCAAGGATCCGACGGACACCCTCGATCTGGAACATCAGGCAATGACATTTTCCGACATCGGGAAATGCAATTTTACCGCGAGATGCGACAGCAAGGGCAAAGTCAAGAACCTGAACGTCTTCTAGCGTTGTAACGCCTACAACGAAATTTCGTCGGCGACTTTTGGGATGTTTTCCGAATCCTTGTATTTTTTAGGACATGAATTCCATCTTCGACTACACGGATTACCGAGCCTTTCTACGCGACGCATTCGAGAATTACAAAAAGGAACGTTGCGCCGTTTCGTGGCGGTTCATGGCATCGAAAATTGGCTGCGACCCGGGGAACCTCCTCCGGGTATCCCAAGGAAAAATCCACTTGGCAATAAAATTCGCGAATTTTAT
>JBNMGX010000411.1:0-1892 GCA_050872465.1 Hallerella sp. | reverse complement strand
TTGGAAATGTAGCCCGCGTCCTGCATCGCGAAGAGGACCGTGTTGCGGCGTTCGAGCGCGGCTTTCGGGTGCCTGTCGGGGCGGTAGCCTTCCGGGCGCTGGAGCATTCCGGCGAGAACCGCGTATTCAGGAACGGCGAGCTTGTCGAGCGACTTCCCGAAATAAAATTCGCTGGCGGCTTCGAAACCGTAGTTTCCGCCTCCCAGATAGACTTCGTTCATGTAGAATTCGAGGATTTCCCGCTTGGTGTAAGTCTGCTCGATGCGGACAGCCGTCATCGCTTCCTTGATTTTCCGCGAGATCTTGCGCTCCGGGGTGAGGAAGAGAAGCTTGGAAAGCTGCTGCGTCAGGGTCGAGGCTCCGCGAATCTTGTCGCCGCGCGTCACGGACTGGATAACCGCCTTTGGGATAGCGAGGATGTTCAGCCCCCAGTGGCTGTAGAAGTCCCGGTCCTCGGTCGCCATCACGGCGTTCATCGCCATTTCCGGGATGGAATCGATGGGTGTCCACACGCGCCTCTCCACGAAGAACTCGTGCACGGGAACGCTGTCCTTGTCATAGACGGTCGTCACCAGTTTCGGGTCGATGTTTTCGAGCTGCGAAAGGGGAGGAAGTTCCGGGACAAGGCTCGAAAAGTAGAAGGCTATCGCAAGGACGATGGCGACGCACGGGACTAGGAAAATTCCGAACCAGAGCAAAACCTTTTTCCCGGGTTTTGGAAAGAATCGGGCGACGAACTGGGAAATTTTATGTACGAAAGCGTTCATTTGGTCACACTCGAAAAGATGGTGCTGGCGAAACGGGACGATAAAATGTAACTTTATGCCGGATTGAAATTCAGACGGAGTTTTTGAAAATGGGCTTTTTCAAGGTATTGTTTCCATCGGCGGCGATTCTCTCGGTGTTAGGTCTTGCCGCTTGCGGTTCGGTCGATCATGACCCGCCAAAACTCAAGAGCGTTTTCGGGACGGTTTCCTCGACGGATACGCTTGTCGCCGTGTTCGACAAGTCGCTTGACGATTTCAGCGATTCCATGGTGACTTCAAACGTGCCGGTCACGGTCGTCAAGCAGGCAAAGTCGAAAATCTATATCGTGGGCGCGACGGATACGGTTGCGGGCATCCCGCGTTTTGAACCGTCAAGCGAAAACGATACACTCGTCTTTACGGGAATTCGGGACGATGACGGCAACCGGGCAAAAGTCCAGACGGTGACGTTCTCCACCTATCCTTTCCTCGATAGTGACGAATACGAGATGGACAAGGACGGCAACTGCCGCTCGAACAAGACTCCGAAAAATGCGGAACTCCTGGCGGATTCTTCGCGTTTCTTCAACGGGGTAAAGTTCTCCAAGGGCGTGACGGTGACGGGAATCCTCGCCGGGCGATACAGCAAGCAATGCGAAGACGATGCGGACACGTATCGGATCGTGCTGCAGAAATACGACACCGTTTCTGTCGTACTTGACGGCTTTTCGTCCGAAAGCCCGCTCCTTCTCGCGGTTCTCGGGCCTTCGAAGCGGAAGGGGAGTCCTTCGTTTTGCACGGAAGACAACCTAGAATTTCTCTCGGTCGATGCCGGAGAGAGGAAAAAAGTCGCGGCGATCGATACGACATTCGGAGTGGGCGACATCCACGAATGCGGAACGGCGACCATCACGGACAACCTGTCCTATTACATCCAGGTCCGCTTTTCGGAAAACCTGAAGACGAAGGACCAGAAGCCCGTGCCCTACAAGCTCACCGTTTCCATCAAGCAGCATCGTTGATTTCTAAAAATTCAAAAAAATGCGGAAAATCCCTTGACAAAAATCAGGGGATTTTTATATTTGGACTGTCAATGCGAATGTGGCGTAACTGGATAGCGCAACTGGCTACGAACCAGTAGGTTGT
>JBNMGX010000410.1:0-1920 GCA_050872465.1 Hallerella sp. | reverse complement strand
GCTTTTCAGCGCGACCATGCCCGCAAGCGTCAAAAAAATCATCGACCGCTACCTGGGCAACTATTCCGAAGCCTGCATCGAAGCGAAAACAGCGACAGTCGATAAGGTCCGCCAGCGATACCTGACGATCCGCTCCGAACAGAAGATGGAAGCGCTCGTCCGCGTCCTCGAAGGCGAAAACTACGACGGAGTCATCATCTTCGTTCGCACCAAGCAATCGACCGCCGAAGTCTCGGAACGTTTAGAAGCCCGCGGATTCAATGCGGCACCACTCAGCGGGGACCTCGCCCAGGGACTCCGCGAACGCACGGTGAACCGTTTGAAAGAGGGAAAAATCGATATCGTCGTCGCCACGGACGTCGCCGCCCGCGGACTTGACGTGAGCCGTATTTCCCATGTCATCAACTACGATGTTCCCTACGATACGGAATCTTACGTTCACCGCATCGGACGCACCGCAAGAGCCGGTCGGGAAGGCAACGCCATCCTGTTCATCACGCCGCGCGAACGCCGGATGCTCAAGATGATCGAACGCGCAACGCGCAAGCAGATCGAGCCGATGGAAATTCCCACCGGTGAACAGATCAGCGAACATCGCGTCGCCGCCTTCAAGCAGAAAATTCTCGAAACAATCGAAGCGGGCGGACTTGAAAATTTCCGCAACCTCATCGAAAGCCTCGAAGACGAAAAAGGCATTCCCCCGCTCGAAATTGCGGCAGCTGTCACAAAGCTCGCCCAGGCAGGGCAGCCGCTCTTCCCGGCAGATCTTCCCGACATCAAGACGGTTCCGCTCCGCGAAGAACGCCGGAAAGCCCGCGAAGACAAATTCGGAAACGGTCCTCGCGAAGACAGGGATCGCGGGCCGCGCATGGAAAAGGACAACGGAGTCGAAGAAGGCTTTGAACGTTACTATCTAGGAGTCGGGCGCAGAGACCATGTTTCACCACGGGACATCGTCGGAGCGATCGCCGGGGAATCCGGAATTTCCTCTGCGGAAATCGGACGCATCAAGCTGTTCGACCGCTTCAGCACCGTGGAACTTCCCGAAGGCATCCCATCCGAAATCAAACTCATCCTCGAAGAAATGACTATTCGCGGAAACCCGTCCCGCTTCCGCCTGATGACGGACGACAAGCCGCTTCCCAAGGAGCGCGGATCGTTTGGCGAAAGGCGCAGGGACCGCGATGACCGCTATTCGGACCGTCGGAGCAAGAGCCGTTCATTCGGCGACCGCTCGTTCCAGAAGCGAGGAGACAGGCCGTTCCGCAAGACGCGCCGATTCGGGCATCATTAAAAGCGCAGACAGAAATCGCCGGCTTCGCCGGCGATTTTCGTTTTAAAGCCCACACAAAAGCGGCAAACTAGAACAGCCCGCTTCTCGCCCGATTTTCAAGGAACAAGTTCACCAAGGCAATCGCCGCCATGCTTTCCACGATGACCGGGGCGCGCAGCGCAACGCAAGGATCGTGCCGTCCTCTTGCCGCAAGCGTTCCGTTTGTCCTGTCTCGACCTGCCGTTTTCTGCTCCTGCGCAATCGTCGCCGTCGGCTTAAAGGCCAGCCGACAATGAATTGTCTCGCCGTTCGAGATGCCGCCCAAGACCCCGCCAGCATGATTCGACCGAGTCCGAAAATCTTTTCCGTCAAAGAAAAGTTCGTCGTTGTGTTCCGAGCCTCGCATCCGAGCAGCATGGAAACCTTCCCCGATTTCAAAGCCTTTTACCGCCGGAATGCTCAGAAGCGCCGAGCCGAGAACCGCTTGCAGCTTGTCAAAAACAGGCTCTCCCACAGCTATCGGAGGCTTTCGGATTTCCAAGGCGAGGACCGCTCCGACCGAATCTTTCGAGGCTATCGCTTCCCGAACGACCTGCGCCATCTTTTCACTCGCGGATTCATCCGGGCAGCGTACCGGCGACGCTTCG
>JBNMGX010000409.1:0-1921 GCA_050872465.1 Hallerella sp. | reverse complement strand
TCAAAGAATGAACGCCAAGCATTCACCGAACGACCTATCAAAAAGCATTCAATAATACAACGGATAAAAGCAGACATATCTCAACCTCATCAATCATTTAAACCCAAAATTCCCAAAAAGCAATACATTTCAAAAAACGAACTTTGGACACTCGGATTATAAGCCTTGATCTTCACACGGTGAAAACACATCCTCAAAAACCTCTATTCTAGTTTACATAATGGCGCTTATCGGACATACCGTTTAAAGTTTCAAAACGACACTTTCTTGCGATACAAAATGTTTTGACAAAGAAAATCCTATCTTTTCCGTGATGAAAATTTTTAAGTTCTCTGTCGCACTATGGATAACCCTTTTGGGTACAGCACTTGTCTTGGGATGCTCGGCGTCTCGTAAAATCCAGGCGGCGAAGATTCTCGGCAAGTGCGAACTGGAAATTTCCGATGTTTCGCTGGATTCCGCCCATGTCGATTTGGATAAAATCCTAGGAGGCGCCTCTCTTGGCGGATTTGTTCCGAATCCCAAAACAATTCTTCTGATTCAAAATGTCGCAAAGGGCATGATTCCCGACAGCTTGGGAACCCTTTATTTCGCCATCCGTGTCTCGGTGAAAAACCCATCCGAAGACACGCTCTGGCTACGATCCGCAAACGGTTCCGTCTTTTTGGATTCGCTCGTCTCGCTTCCGATTGCTTTCCGGGATTCGGCAGAGCTTTTGCCTGGAGTCTCGTCCATCGAATTTCACACGCACCTGACGATAGGTCCTGTATTGATGAAGATTCTTTCCGCAGAAACGATTCGTTTTTCGGGAAATTTGGCGTTTTCCCTTTCCCCCACCGGCGAACCGATTTCGTTTGCCGTCGATAAGGAAAAGAAAATTCTGCCCGAAGATCGCACTGCTTTTATCGACAAGGCGCGGACAGAAATTCTTTCGACGCTTACCGAAGTTTGGACATCGACGCTCAAGCGCTAAATTTTTCTACCTTTGACATGTGAAAAGTCTAATCCGCAAAACCTTCCTGTTGCTAGCGCTTGGCGCAACTTTTTCCTTTGCGCTGGACCGCATTTGGGATGCGCGCTACACCTCTGGCCCGGAATTCCTGACGAGGGACCGTTTTTCGGCTGGCGGAGGTTTCTACACGAATTACGAAGAGGACGGCTACTTGCCGTTAAACGTGCAGGTAGCAATCAACGATTTTTGGGAAATCGGAGGCAAGCTTCTCTTCGATACCGAAGACGACTTGGAATCCGTCCAGGCTTACGTAGATTTTGGTGCAAAGTATCGCCTCTTCGAATACTCGACCATCGGAGCGGATTTTCTTGTCGGCATCGGAAATCATCGCGGAGCGGGCCTTGTACTTTCCTATGCGAAGCTCCAGCCTCTCTCCCGAATTTTTTCAACGCTTTACGAAGCGCGCATCGGCTTTCTCGACCGGGTGGTGAGCGACGGAGGCCTTGCGACAATCGCCTTCGGAGCTACCCCGGAGTTCAAGTTTACGGAAGCTCTCCTTGCGATGATTGGAATCGAGACTTCCGGCAGCCTGGGAAATATCGCGGACGACTTTATGGTCGATATCGTACCGAGAGTTCAGATTGGAATCCTCCCCTACTTTCACGTGACGGCGGAAATCGCCATCGGAATTTTGCAGGAAAAGAACAACGACCGTGTCCGAACCGGCGTTTATGGAATCCTGGAATTTTGATATTCAGAAAATTTTAAAACAAAAAAAGGCAAACTTTTGAGCTTGCCCTTTCGATCTTTTCTGCTTATTCGATAACGAAGTTTTCGTCCCTGTAATCGACCGTGCAAGGGACATCGGGCTTGATGTCTCCAGCGATAATCGCATGGGAGAGCTTCCGTTCGACTTCGCGTTCGAGGAACCTCTGGATGGGACGCGCTCCGAATTCCGGACTGTAGGAC
>JBNMGX010000408.1:0-1931 GCA_050872465.1 Hallerella sp. | reverse complement strand
CCATGGAATTGGTTGTCCCGACCGAAACGTGTTTCGGGTTGACGTTGTTCCCCGATTCGTCATGCGGATATTCTTCGTAAAGCGCATCGAACGATCCGAGATCCGACCAGCCGATATCCGACGGAACGACCTTCACCTTGTCCGATTTTTCCATCACCGCATAGTCGATGGAATTTGCCGGAATCGCCAGCATATCGTCATGCTTTATGCGGAGCAGCTCGCTTTCCTTCACCGCACCCGCCAAGGCAGCCTGGCAAGCCTTGTACATTTCCGGAGCATATTTTTCGAGCTCCGAAAGGAATGTCGAAACCTTGAAGCAGAAAATTCCGCTGTTCCAGTAAAAATTTCCGTTTTCAAGATATTTCTTCGCCGTTTCGAGGTTTGGCTTTTCCACGAACCGCTTGACATTTTCACCGTCCGCTTCGATATAGCCATAGCCCGTTTCGGGGTTTGTCGGCGCGATTCCGAAAGTCACGAGGTTTCCGTTCTCCGCCAAGGCTTCCGCCCGCTTCAAGCACTTCAGGTAGGCTTCCCGGTTGCGGATGACATGGTCCGACGGCGAGACCAATACAACCGTTTCCGGGTCAAGCGTGAGACATGCGAGAGCGATCGCCGGAGCGGTATTCCTGCCGACCGGTTCGAGCATAAAGCGCGAATTTCCCTTTTCCGAAATTTCCGAAAGCTGGTCCTTCGCCAAAAAATACTGTTCCGCGTTGCTGATGACATACTGGGACTTGCAAACGACAGAATTTGTCAAGACCGTCCCCTGGAAAAGGGAACTTCCATCAAAAAGCTTGGCGAACTGTTTCGGCATCAGCGTCCGGCTGACCGGCCAGAGACGCGTTCCGCAACCGCCGCAAAGAATGAGATTGATCATGCTGAAAACTCCCTGTTTTTTTTCTTTTTTGCTTCAAGATACTTATTCATGACAAAGGCTCTAGACGGATCCTTCGGAAGCAGGGCGAGATTTTCGACCAAGCTCTCCATTGAATGTCGTCTGTATTCAAGCGTTAAAATCACCTTGTCGGACACTTTCCCGATAAATACCGCATCCTTTGTCCCTTGAAGCGACGGCGCATCGACAATGACGACATCGTAAAGTGCGCGAACACTCCGAACAAACTCGGAGAACCTTTCAGAAGCAAAGACGCCTTCCGAACACATCAGGCGCACTCCGGCAGGCAAGACATCCAACCCCGGAATATTCGTCTTGCAAATCGCCGATTCGAGAGGAACCGTTTCGGCAAGGACTTCGACCAGTCCCTCAGATACTTTAAGCCCGAACCGTTCCTTCAATTTTCCATTTTGCAAATCGGCATCGACCAACAGAACCTTTTTTCCAGAGGTGGCAAAAAGCCTTGCCGTATGGATGGCGACAAAAGAATTGCCTACCCGAGGAGCAAGCCCCGAAAAGCAGAAGACGCGATTCTTCGCCGTCGATTCGAGTTCGAGTGAAAGTCGCAAAGTCCGAATTCCATTTTCCGCTTCCTTCTCGCCCCTTGCGACGCAGGCATAGACGCTCACGCCCGTTGCCTTGGAAATTTCGGACGGGTTCGAAACGCCATGGATTTTCTTTCGGAGCGAAATAAGCCCGATTGCACCGCAGAACCCGACGAACATAAACGCGAGAACGATCATTTTCTTTTTCGGCTTGACAGGCTTCGGATTTCCCACCGCCGGGTCGATGATCATCGCCGATTCGGATGCTCCGGCCACAAGCAGGCGCATCTGTTCCACGCGCTTCAAAATATCGGAATAAATCGTCTGGGCAAACTGGATTTCCGTCGTGAGAGTCAGGATTTTCTGCTGCGATTCGGGGAGTTTTTTCGTCACCGAATTGCTCTTTGAAATTTCCTTGTTGAGAGCGGCAATCTGCTTGTCCATCGTGACGATTGCCGGATGCGACGCATCGAACAGGCGCGCCTTTTCCT
>JBNMGX010000407.1:0-1946 GCA_050872465.1 Hallerella sp. | reverse complement strand
ATTTGCACAACCTGTGACACCCAAAAACAGGTAGCTATTTTAAAGACGATACCAAAAAGCCACCACAAGTTTCGCACTCGTTTGAGAATAGATTTCCCATGGGAAAGATGCCGACAGTCGTTTGAAAATGAAATCTGGTAAATGTTGTGATTGTTTGATATAAAAAAGCCCGCTCGGAGCGGGCCTTCAGTTTCGGATTACTTTTTCTTGAAAATTTTATAGAAGCAAAAAACATTCAGGGCGATGATGGCGGTCCACGAAAGAATCATGAACACAAGACCGCTTGTCGAAAGTTCCTGTAGTTCCATGTTAAGCCTCCTCTTCGGTTTCGCCGATACGGACTTTTTGGATTTGATCGTCTCTGCCGCGAAGCGCGCGTCCGCTTTTCCAGGCATACCAGATGGCCGCGTTGACGAGAAGCACGGCGAAGACCAGGCTCAGTCGAAGTCCCCAGATGAAGTGTGTCTTGAGCATGGTGAATCCGCAGAATTCGACTTTCTCGTCGGCGGGGACGTTCGAAAGCAGGAGTACATTCAGCCCGTCATGGATTGTCCAGGCGACGAGAAGCGCGAGAAGGGCGAACGGGCAGACATAGCGGATGACGAATCGGAAAGGCTTTGAAATCTTGAGGGCGGAACCTTCGGTTAGCAGGGCGAAAGCTTCGGATTCTTCGGGGTTTTCCTTGGACTTGCGGCGTCCGAGAATAAACGAGAAAATGAAAGCTTGGATGGTCCCTAGAACGATGAGGAGGAAGCAGCCGCCCCAGAAGTCCAGTTCATCGACCGCTCCGGCGGCGAGCCCGAAGATGCTGATAAGCCCGCCGATAAAAGTCACGACGCCAATCGTCGAAACGGCGCCTTTCCGGGAAAACTTGAGGTCGTCTTCGCAGAAGCTGATCAGCGGCTGGATGATGGATATAGCGCTTGTGACGCCCGCAAAGAAGAGCATCCCGAACCAGAGCGTCTGGAATGCGCTGCCGAAAGGAATCTGCCCGAACACGTGCGGCATGCTCTGGAACGCAAGCCCAAAGGTTCCGAGTTTCGCACATTCTTCAATGTTCGTTCCGGCGATGAGGACCGCTAGCGGAATGACAATCGTGCCGCCCAGGATGACTTCGGCAAATTCGTTGGTCGCTCCGGCGGTGAGCGAGGAAAGCGCAATGTCTTCGTTCCGCTTGACATAGCTCGCGTAGCAGAGGACGATTCCCATTCCGAGGCTCATCGTAAAGAAGACCTGCCCCGCGGCGGCGAGCCACACGGACGGATTCGTGAGAGCGGAAAAGTCCGGGTTCCACATGAACGCCAGTCCCTTCCCGATGCCCGGCAGCGTGAGTACGCGGACAACGAGAATGATGCCCATGATGAGAAGCAACGGCATGCAGACCTTGTTCGCCCGTTCGATTCCCTTGCGGACGCCAAATGAAAGCAGCGCCATGTTGCAGGCAAAGGTGATGAGGAAGAAGACGATGGCGGCGGGGAACGGTCCCAGATTTTCCTTGAGCATGATGAAGTTTCCGAAAAATTCGGAAATCTTTCCCGCGGCGACGACTTCCGAAAGCGTCCCGGTCAGCGAATACCACGCAAAGGCGAGAATCCACGATTCGATGAACATGTAATAGAAGCTGATGAAGAGCGGCGGCAAAAGCCCCATGGAGCCCAGGTATTTTCCCCAGGGCTTTCCGATAATCTTGTCGTAGGCTCCCGGAGACGTGCCGTGGCGGAGTATTCCGGCATAGCGTCCGAGCGTCCATTCGATCCAGGACAGGGGAATGCCTAGGACCAGAAAGGCGATGATGTAGGGGATGATGAAAGTTCCGCCGCCGTTCGTCGCGGCCTGTACGGGAAATCGTAAAAAGTTTCCGAGTCCGACTGCGCTTCCGGCAACCGCCAGAATCACGCCTATTTTCGAACCCCAGTTTTCTCGGTGTTGTGCCATAGGTATAGCCT
>JBNMGX010000406.1:0-1958 GCA_050872465.1 Hallerella sp. | reverse complement strand
GATGTCCCCATTTCAAATGTCCGACAATCAATACCCACAAAATGACCAGCAAGGCTCCATTTTCCTTTGGGTCCCATCCCCAGAAGCGTCCCCAGGCGACATCCGCCCAGAAGCCCCCCAAAAGAATTCCGAGCGACGAAAAAAGAAATCCGGCAAAAAGCGTTTTCCAGAGGATGCCATTCAGCGCATCCGAAATTCGAAGGCTTAACGCGCAACGCAAAAGGGAAACATGGGCAAGAAGGCTCGAAACCAGAAGCAGGCAAAAACCGCAGGCAATCGTAAACACATGAAGAGAAAGCCAAAACGGCGAGTTCAAAATCATGGAAACCGGAGCAAAGGAATCCCCGGACAGCGCGGAACGCATCACAAGCAATAGGGCGAGCGACATTCCGCTTCCGCACACGACTAGGCTCTTCGTTCGCGTCCAAACGGCGAGCAAGGGAAACGCTGCGGAAAAGCCAAACACAATCAGCAAAAGCATTTCGTAAAGCGATGTCAGCGGCAAGCGATTTTCCACGAACGCGCGGAAAACAAAAATCGCGACGCAAAATCCCGCCATCAGAAATTCAAGTCCCGCAGCAAGTTTCCACAAAAAGCGTTTTTCAAAAAAAGACGCTAGGGATACAAAAAACGCGATGCAGGCAAGAATCCACAGAACAAAAGGCAAGTTTATGTTTAAATACAAACTCTCTGCATGAACTTGTCTGTACTCGGTCGGAGACAGTGCCGACTTTTCAACCGAAATTTTTTCCAAAAAGGAAGTACTTTGGATGGAATCATACAAATCCAATGCGGCATCCAGACGGATAAATTCCCGAGTCAGAGGTCTGTCATCATTCCGTTCCGCATATTGTCTGAGAAGCGAACGGCTCCGTTCAAAGTCGCCTCGGCAAAAGTTCCGACGTTTTTTGTCCAAGTGCAAAATTTCCACCGCCGCCGCGCGATTCACCCGAAAGACTTCGATCGAATCCGCTTCGCCGCTCCGAATTTGCGAAAAAAGTTCATCGGGAGAAATCCCTGCACACTTCCGACTTTCGCAAACTCGGTGCGAGAGCAAAAGTTCGAAGGAATTTTGCGGACGGGCACGTCCTCCGAAATCGACGGCAAAGGGCTTCGACGGCAAGGCGTAAAGCGAAGCGACCAGTAAGAACAGCAAGACGAAAAAGGCTTTCACGATTCCGCTTTCCGAAATTTTACGACAGCGCACCAGAAAAATCCCACGGCGAGCAGGCACGAAAAAAGATAAGGGACAAACGCAAAGGGGTCCCGTTTTATCCAGAAGCGTACCGCTTTCATTTTCGGCGAGATTTCGAGCGTTTCCCCAAAATAGACGGAAAAACCTCCGACATTCTGCGGTTCGTTCCAAGCGAGACGCTGCGTTCGGGATTCAAGGCTTTCGATCAGACATTCCGCGAAATCCGCTTTCAAAAGACGAAAAGAAGTTTCGCTCGCCGAATCCAGCACGACATTCGCGCCTTCCATTCCGAAAATTTCGAACGATTTTCGAAAAGAGGTTCCGGCAAGGGCCCCCAGAATCAGGACCAAAAAGGAAAAGTGCACCAGCAGGATTCCAAAATTTTTCCAAGTATGCGGGATTCGAAAAAGAATGGCGAGCGACAAATGGAAAAAGAGAAACACCGCAACCGTTTTCATCGCCGGAAACGGGAAAATCCCGGCGACAAGCAGAAACCAGCTATCAAAGAATCGCTCGACACCCCATTCCAGCCCGGCGCGTGCTTCAAAAAGCGTCCCCCAGAAAACAAGAATGAAAAAAACGCACAAAACGGCGATGCCGACACGAAGCGAACCCAGGAAACGCAAGAAAGCGAGCAATGTTTTCACGAAATAAATTTAAAATTATTGTTCTATTTTTAAAATTAAAGGTAATTTTAACAAAGACCCCAAACGATAGGTTTTACATGGATTTTCAAGATATGACTACTTTGACCCCAGACCAG
>JBNMGX010000405.1:0-1964 GCA_050872465.1 Hallerella sp. | reverse complement strand
GATTCATGCCGGAAGCGCGGAAGGCGTAGGAATCTTTGGCGAAGGGAACCACAACATCTCGGTGGGCGACTTGGACGGCGATGGCTTTGACGAGATTGTCTTCGGGGCCGCGGCAGTGAATCACGACGGAACGCTCCGCTACCGGACAGGCTTTGGGCACGGCGATGCGATGCATCTCTCCGACATGGATCCCGATTCGCCCGGGCTAGAAGTCTATGACGTCCACGAGGAAAAAAATTCCGCCTACACGGAAGAGTTTCGCTCACCGGACGGCAAGGTTATCTGGGGAACGGTGCAGACCGGAGTGGATAACGGACGCGGACTTGCCGCCGATATCGATTCGACGAATCGCGGATTTGAAATGTGGAGCACGACGAGCGGCGGCATTCGCACGGTAAAGGGCGAACTTCTTTCCTCGGTGAAGCCGTCGATCAATTTTCGGATTTACTGGGACGGCGATTTGCAGGACGAACTGCTCGATGCGACGGGCGGCCAAGGTTCCGGCGGGAAGCTCGAAAAGTGGAATTCTTCTGCGCAGAGAATAGACCGGATTTTAAACATCTACAAGATCAACAATTCGACGCTCAACAATTACACAAAGGCGAATCCGTGCCTTTCCGCAGATATTTTCGGGGATTTCCGCGAGGAGCTTATCGTTCGGAGCGGGGCGGATTCCTCGGTCGTGAACATCGTCGCGACACTTTTCGAAACGCCTCACCGGGTGTACACGCTGATGCACGATCGCCAGTATCGGGAAAGCGTCGCCTGGCAAAACGTCGCCTACAACCAGCCTCCGCACCTGGGATACTATCTGCCGGACCGTGTCGGGAAAAATTTAAGGCAGCCGGACATCTTCGTGGTTTCGCCGCAAAAAGATGTGCCGAATTCCATGGAGTTCGTCAAAATCTTCGAAGCGTCCGAGCCGGATTCTGCGAGCGGGGGATTTGTCGAGACGGAACATTCGGGATTTTTGGGCAAGGCCTACTACAACTTTGAAAATAAGCTGGGTTCCTTTGTGCGTTACCGCTTGAAATCTTCCGCCGATACCGCGGCGACGCTTGCCTTGGTCTATGCGAATGGCGGAGCGGGAGACCGCCGGATGAACATCCGCGTCGGAGAAAATATCTATCCGGTGCGTTTTGCAAACGCCGGCTGGGACGTTTGGGATACGCTTCTCGCCAAGGTCGAACTTCCCCGCGGAAATTTCGATGTGGAACTGGTATCCACGTCGGCGGACGGAGGCCCGAACATCTGCGTTTTCGCGTTCAATGTTTCGACGGTCGAAAAGTTCATGGCGGAACCGGATTCGGGGGAAGCGACATCGTTAAGAAATCATTTTGTCGGGAAAACTTTTTACGATATGGACCGGGAATTGTTGTACACAAATTATTCAGGTATTGCGAAGGCTTCGGTCTATGATACGCAGGGAAAGCTTGTCCGCTCGCAGGCGGTGAATGTTTCGGCTGGGGCAAATGCGCTGCCGGTAGAGAAAAAGAACCTTTCGCCCGGAATTTACTTTCTCCGAATTTCGTTCAATGCCAAGGATGTTTCTCTGTCAAAATTTGTCGTTCAAAAGTAGGGAAAGCGATGCGTCAAAAAAGAAAATTTTTTCTCTTCAGCCTGCTTATTTTCTTGGCTTTTCAGACATCGTTTGCCAAGGTCAAGATTTTCCTGTGCGGAGATTCGACGATGCAGGACTGGAACGAAGGCTATTACCCGAAGCGCGGAATCGGTCAGGAATTCGGATATTTCTGGAATTCCGATGCGGTGACCGTCGTAAACAAGGGCGCCGGGGGAACCTACGCCATGGGATATTACCAAAAGTTCTGGCCGGAAATTCTCGCACAACTGGAAGCGGGGGATTTTGTCGTCATCCAGTTCGGAATAAATGACCGCACTTACAGCAACGAGGCGGATTTTGTGACAGCGACGACTGCGATGGCGAAAGAAGCCCTGGACAAGGG
>JBNMGX010000404.1:0-1969 GCA_050872465.1 Hallerella sp. | reverse complement strand
TACGCACTCGCGGAAGTCGCCAGCGGATTTACGCAGGACGTGACGCTTTCCCCGCTACAAGCCGCAGGAATCGTCCGCGCCATCCTCCAGAGGAAGCCTTTTGAAATCCCGTGGGAAAGGAACGGTGCCGCGGGATACGCTCCCAAGAACCCCGTAAAGCTCGACGTGGAAAAGTTTTCGGAGAACGCCTACCGGGGACTTCGCCTTTCGATGATTTCGACAGCGACCGTCGGAACAGCAAGGAAGCAGATGGGCACGCGGAACATTTCGCGGAAGTTTTTCGCAGACCTAGACATCGGCGGAAAGACGGGTTCGCTCGACGGGGAAAGCCCCAAAGGACGCTACGACTGGTTCATGGGTTTCGCACAAAGTAAGACGAACCCCGACAAGGCGATAGTCATCGTCGTGATGCAGGTCCACGGACAGATGCGCACGCAGACATCGACCCAAATCGCCGCCCTTCTCATCAACTATTGGGCAAAGGAGAAATAATGCCGAACTACAGCTGGTGGAATCTCATCCCGACATACTTCGACGGAATCGCGATACACCTCGGAAGCTTTCCCGTGCACTGGTACGGTCTCATGTACCTCTTCGCGTTCGTCACCTGCTACGCGCTCATCTGGAAGATGAATGTCAAGCAAGAAATCGGCATCAAGAAACAGCAGATGGACAGCTTCGTTACCTGGGTCATCGCGGGCATCCTCATCGGTGCGAGACTCGGCTATGTCCTCTTCTATAACCCGTCGCACTATCTCGCCAACCCGCTCGAAATCGTTGCGCCTTTCCGCTACAGCGCGGAGCAGGGATTTTACTTTGTCGGGATTTCCGGGATGTCGTATCACGGCGGGCTCATCGGAGCGATTCTCTTCGGAATCATCGGGATGAAGCGGAACAGGCTCCCGGTCTGGGACACGCTCAACCTCGGGTTTCTCGCGGTTCCGCTCGGCTACAGCTGGGGGCGCTGGGGGAACTTCGTAAACGGCGAACTCTACGGCGAAGTGACCACGAGCCCCATCGGGATGCTCTTTCCGCTAGCCCACGACCTGCAGCTCCGCCATCCGTCGCAGCTCTACGAAATGTTTTTCGAAGGCATCGTCCTCTTTGCGCTTCTCTTCGTTCTCAGCCACTACAAGGTTTTCAAAAAGCAGATGCTCCCGCTCTACCTCATGGGTTACGGAACGTTCCGCTTCTTCATCGAGTTTTTCCGCCACCCGGACAATTTTCTCGGGCGCAACGACCTTTTCGGCATGAGCCGCGGACAATCGCTCTGCCTTCTCATGATCCTTCTCGGAGCGGCGCTCTTCATCTGGGAACACCGTCGGGAAATCCGAAATTCGGCAGATAAAAATTCTAAATTCGACGCGCCCAATCCTTAAACGCTCACAGGTAACACCGTGGAAGTAATCAACCAGTTCCTCGATTCCGCAGACAGTCTCGTCTGGGGCATTCCGCTCATCGTTTTCATTTTACTAGTCGGGTTCGTGCTGACGATTCGCCTCGGATGCCTCCAGGTGATGAACCTGCACAACGCGCTCCGCTATGTCATCCACAACGAAAAGGACGGCGAAGGCGAAGTTTCGAGCTTCGGCGCGCTCTGCACGGCGCTTGCGGCGACCATCGGGACGGGCAACATCGTGGGCGTCGCAACGGCCATCGGAACCGGCGGACCGGGCGCCCTCTTCTGGATGGAAGTCGCCGCGTTCCTCGGCATGGCGACAAAATACGCCGAAGGCGTCCTCGCGGTCAAATACCGCACGGTAAGCCCGGAAGGAAAAATCCTCGGCGGCCCGTTCTACTACATCGAACACGGCATCAAGGAGCGCTTCGGTCTGAACTTCAAGTGGCTGGCGGTCCTCTTCGCGATATTCGGGACGCTCGCCGGGCTTCTCGGCATCGGCACCATCACGCAGGTAAACGGCATCACGTCCGCGGTGAACACGGTCATTCCGTCCGCGGAACTCTTCCG
>JBNMGX010000403.1:0-1970 GCA_050872465.1 Hallerella sp. | reverse complement strand
GTGCTACGGACAGCATTTCGGGAACGGCGAGTTTCAAAATCCATGTTTACCTCACGCCGGTGAACGACAAGCCGGTGGCGAGAAGGGATACGATTGTGGAACTGAAAACTTCCGGATTCGAAGTCCTCGTGGACTTGGATACGCTATTCACCGATCCGGACGGCGATTCGCTTGCCTATGAACCGCTTTCGTTAAACGGCAAAATAGCGGTAAATGTTTCCGGTTCGACGTTGACGATTACGCCCGCAAACGATTCTCTGGAGTTGACTGCCGGCCTGTATCTGATTCGGGTCCGCGCAACGGACGCTGGCGGCCTCTTTGCCGACGGAATCATTGTACTCGACATCGGCGGGATGACGAAAATCGCACCGCGATTTGCGCAGAAGATTTCGTCCTGGAAAACGGCAATTCTCGCCTCTCGCGGAACGGCAAGGCTTTACGGTCTGAACGGTCGGCTGCTTTGGCAGGGAAATCTCCCGGTTTCGGAATCCGAAGTTCGGAACGCGGCTTCCCGCTTCGGCGAGAAAACAATTCTTCGCATAAATCGCGCAAGCTGGATGCTTTCTCCGGGAGCGATTTAACGATTAAGAAAGGGGACGATGGCTATGCGCTTTATGTTGGCTGTCATCTTTTTTGGGCTTTCTTTTGTTGAAGCGAATATTTTGATCGAGTCTCGCGACGAGCAATTTGCGAATTCGGCGCAGACTCTTTTGCGTGTTCGAGTTTTTAATGATTCTAAGGACACGCTTCAAAATGTTGAACTTCGATATTTTCTTTCCTGTAAGGAACGCTCCATCATTTTGGATAAACATCATCCCCAAAATCTTTCCGCTGAAATCGTTACGGCAGGTTTCGAATGTCCGGTTTTGAAAATATCCATCCCTCTGCTTTTTCCGGGAATGTACCCGGACAGCGGGGGAGTGGCTTTGGGAATGTGGGGCGGCACCATTTTTGCGCCAAATGCCGATTTGATTTTGGGACAGTCCAGTAAAAGACTCTATGGCTGTTTTTTAGGAAAGAATATAACCGTTCACCAGTATGCGACGGTTCATCACGTAAAGTTTGAACCGGAAAACGCTCTTGAATTGGCGAGGAGGGAAAAATGAAAAAAGTGTTGCCTGTAATATTTTTTTTGATGAGTGAATTTTCAATCGCTTATGAAGAATTTCCAATCGCATCTTTTTATGCAAATTTAAAAATAAACTATGGGAAAATTTCAAGCGCTTGTGAAATCATCTCTTCCTATCAGATAGAAAGTTTTTTTGATTATAGTTGTGATGAAAATAGCATATTGTACGCCTCTCCATTGGATACTACGGTTTCCGTAGGAGTGATGTTCTCCGATGTTTTTTTTTGGCTTGATCGATTTACACAATATTGTGAAGGAAATTTAGGTAATGGTTGGACGACAGCAGGGAAAAAGGGAACTTTACCATTCAGCGAAATACTGGCAGTGGAATTTATGAGATGGCAGGAGTTGGGAATTATTGATATTTCCAAGGATTCTGCAAAGATATTTATTACAAATATGATAGATTCTATGAAAAAACAGTCCCGTTGTGAAGATATTGATTTGGCGGATGGTTCCGGTTCTGTTTTTAATCTTCATGGCTGCTGCTCCCTGGTGGAATCCCCTTCGGCGATTTTTCCAAGGCCGAACGCTTCCCAAAATTTCAAGGCGACCAAAGTTTCCAGAAACCGTTTTCGCATTGCAGGCGTTCTCAACGATTCGGAATATCGCCTTTTCGACCTGAACGGAAAATTGCTAAAGCGGGAAATTTACAGGGGTTCCGCTATCGAAATTCCGATGCTTCCGGTGATTCTGGATGTCGGCGGAAAGGCTTTTCTTTTGAAATGATTCCGTGAACGTTTAAGTTTCGGGATGCGAAAAATTCTCTGGAACGATTCGACGTTGGGTGCCGTAAAATTTCCCGCAAGAGGCTGGACCACGTATGATTCCGTCTCCTTTG
>JBNMGX010000402.1:0-1974 GCA_050872465.1 Hallerella sp. | reverse complement strand
GCCCTGAGCGGGACTCTTGCCTGGCTAGTCGAAAAAGGAGTGCGGTTCGTCTTTCTGCACAACATCGACAATGCGCTTGTCAAGATGTGCGACCCGGCATTCGTCGGAGCACTCGCCGCAAACGGGATCGCCCCCTGTGCGGCAAAGGTTGTACACAAATTAACGCCCGACGAAAAAATCGGCATTTTCGCCTACAGGAATTCGAAGCCAGCAGTCCTTGAATACTCGGACATTTCCGAAGAACTGCGCACGGCAAAGCTCCCTGACGGGGCGCTCGAATACGACGGCGGCAACACGGGAATGTATGTTTTCCGCATGGACGCCCTCCGCAAAATCTCGGCACAGGAACTTCCCTGGCACGTTGCCCGAAAAAAAGTAAACGGTGTAGAAGGCTGCTACAAGTTTGAACAGTTCCTGCTCGACGTCTTTCCGCTTCTCGGAAAGGTCCTCCCCTACGGCGTGGAACGCGAAGACGAATTCGCCCCGATAAAAAACGCAAGCGGAAACGATTCGCCGAAATCAGCCCGCCAAATGCTCGGAAAACTTCACCGCTACTGGCTCGAAAAGGCAAAGGTCGAAGTGAAACCGGGAAAGTATTACGAGATTTCGCCAAGGCTGACTTACGCAGGGGAAAATCTTTCCGAAGAGGTCTTTAAGCGCGAACTCGGGCGCGGCATTTTCGAATTTTCCGAAAGTTAATTCCAGAATTTCAAAACTAATTTGTGTGAAACGTCATGCGGATTGCGTACAAAATAATTCTTCTTGCGCTTCTGTATATGCCGAAGCCGTTTGAACTTATCTTGTTTGAAATCCTCTATCCGATATACCGTTTATCGCACAGGAAAAGGGCCTGGGGGCGCGTGAAGAAGCATCTCGAAGCGACCGGGCTAGATAGAAAAACGTCCCCGAAGAAAGTCTTTTTCGCTTTGTACACAAATTATCTGGATTCGCTGCGCTACCTTTGCCGCTTGCCGAGGATAATCCAAAAGGTTCGCTTTGAGCAGGAAGAAGTCATCCGTGAACCTCTTGCCCAAGGGATTCCGGTCGTTGCGATGGGCATTCACCTGGGCGCATTTGAAATCATGCACCGGATTCTCACGCGCTACTCGAACCATGTCTATCTTTTTACGCACAGCTTCAAGGACAAGGCTCTCACGCAGATTTTGCACGACATCCGAAAAACCCCGGGCCTTGAAGAACGCGAAACAAGTTTCGTTTCCCAGACGATTCGGGAATTTTTCAAGAACAAAGGCGTTCTCGCGATGCTCGTCGATCAGGCAACCGACAGCCGGGGCAATCCCGTCCAAATTTTGGGAAAACCGTCGGAGCTTTTCTTGCGGTTACCCCTCAAAGTCCTATCGATGGGAGCGGGCATTGTGACGTTCCGCATTTTCCGTTCGAAAGCAGGGCACACAGTCCGGTTCGAAACATTCTACCCACCAAAGTCCAACCCGGAACAGACGGCGGAAGCGATCGCCGACGAAAGTTCCTTCTGGATTTCCGAGCATCCCGATGAATGGACCTGGAATTACCACCGAAACTTTA
Source organism: Hallerella sp. (assembly GCA_050872465.1). Classification (GTDB taxonomy): domain Bacteria; phylum Fibrobacterota; class Fibrobacteria; order Fibrobacterales; family Fibrobacteraceae; genus Hallerella. Next base: position 429 of record JBNMGX010000402.1, on the reverse strand, counting down.
CCCGAGGAGAATCTCATGAACGATGAAATGACCGAAAACGAAAAGCGCCAGCTGGAATGGATGGACCGTCACCCTCTCCAGGACAAAGACTTCGCCATCGAAGCGGAAAGACGCGAAGAGGAAAAGCAACACGCGCAGGTGAGCAAATTCAAGAAACCCCGCAAGAACCCCGCCGCATGGAATTTCCCGGAACCCGAAGAGGAAATCGACCTCCATGGCTATGTCGCCGAAGAAGCCGCGGCAGCCGTCGAAAACCTGATGGACGGCATGGCTCGCGCCGGTCTTTCCGTTCTCCGCATCATCCACGGCGGCGGAAACCCGGAATACGGCAATGTCAAGCATATCATCGACAAGAAAGTCGCAACCGTCTGGCGCCACCGCGTGCTGTTTTACAAAACCGAGCCGAACAATTCCGGTTCGAGCATCATG
>JBNMGX010000401.1:0-1975 GCA_050872465.1 Hallerella sp. | reverse complement strand
TTTTCGATATGGACGCAAAAGGTGTCGCGCGTCACTTGGGAGCCGAATGAAAAGGCGACCGGGGTTTCTTTAACAAAAAGAATGATTCCGAACAGTCCGAGTTCCTCGTAATTTGCCAAGGATTTTTCGATCATCGCTTTTTCTTCCAGGATGGTCGTCGTCAGTTTTTCCTGGGAACGAATCCATTTGTCGAGAAGCCGGTTCAACGCTTGAAAATCCTCGCTTGGAGAGATTTCCTTGAAGCGGAATTCGGGATAGAGTTTCTGGAATTTTTCGATGTGGTTTCGCTTGGAATGGAATTTTTTCCCGGCGAGTTCCGCTAGCTGGATTTTCGGATAAATGTAATTTCCGAAATCTCGATTCTTGTAGATGCGCATGTTTTTGAATTTTGGCATCTTGGCGAGACTTTCGGCAAATTCCCTGGAAAGCGAGAAAAGGCGCAGCGGCTCTCCTATTGCCCTTGCGTCTTGCCTGATAAATCCCAAAATATTTTGCTTGTTGCCTGAACCGAGAGGTTCTAAGTAGGCCAACTTGTCGGAACCGGCGATTCGAAATCGGATGACGAGAAAACCGTCGTGTTCAAGCCAAACCGTGTCGTAAAACTTGGACCATGCGAACAGGTTCGCAAATGCATAGTCGGCGCATTGCCGGTTCGCTTGGGATAGGTATCGTTCAAAGAGCGGTTTGTCGCCGATCTGGATTTTTCGATAGGGGAAATCCGTCATGGACAAATTTTTACCCGCAAGAAAAAGATTATTTCCGTTTGGATTTTTTCTTCTTGGACGGCTTGGCTTTGGATTTCGACTTTGCCTTTTTCGCCTTGCTTACCGTAGGCTGTTTTTCGGGTTCCTGGACTTCCGGCTGAGGCGTTTCGACAATTCCGGATGCCCGCTGGATTTCCTGCAGGGCGTGGCGCGCTTCGCTTTCAAAGCGTCCGTTCGGGAATCGCTTCAGGTAGATCTGGTAATCCTTGACGCGGTTGCTTTCCTGCACGAGCCGGAAGATGCATTCTTCGGCTTCGCTCCGGAACTGGCCGTTTGGGAAGTCGGACAGGTAGTCGAGGTACGCCTTGAAGGAATTGGCTTCCTGAGCCTTTTTAAAGACCTGGTAGTCGCCGACGACCTGGAGCTTCGCTTCGATTTCTGCGCGGTGCGGGGAATCGGGATAGTATTGTAGATACATTTCGAGCATTTCCGGGTCGTTCGACGCCATGACCTGCTTGAATCGAGAATCTTCCTGCGAAACCTGGTATTCCTTCAGCTGGACCTTGTTGGAATCGAGCGTGCTGTAGAGCTGTTCCTTGGTTGCGAGGTCTTCCGGGTGGCAGAAGGCGAGGTAGCTTTCGAGAACGTCGTTGAACTGCGCCTTGGTGTATTTTTCGCTCATGTCGGGAAGTGCGCCGTCTTCGAGGAAGAAGCGGTAGTCGCGTTCGATGGCCATGCAGTCCCAGTCGGAAAGCGTGTCCTTGACTTCGGAGTTGTTGCGGAGCTGGGTGTCGCGGTCGCGGAGGGCGAAGCGCATCTTGCGGTCGCGGCGGCTTTCTCGTCCGAATTCGAGGGAAATTTCAAGACCGATGCGGACGGGGAGTTTTGTCTCGATTTTCTTGAACTTGGTTCCGGCATAGGCTCCGGGCGTAGAAAGTGCGGCATCTTCACCCTTGTCGCTTGAAAAGCGGGGAACGGCTTCGACGTTTTCGAGCTTGCTGAAATCCTTCTTGACGTGCAGACCGATTTTGAGGTCGCCATCCTTGAAAAGTTCGAAAAGCCGGTATTCGAGACCGCCGGAGACGAAATAGCTCATCGACGTTTCCGAGTGCGTCTTGGTCGTCCTGGTCTCCTTGTTCTCGAAGCGGTAGTAGCGCATACCCACTCCGCCGAGAATGCGCAGGTCTAGGTTGCCGACCAGGTTCACGGAAAAGCCGAAGAGGCCAGCGGGATTGAACGACATGAAGGAAAGCGTGTTGCCGTCTCCCTTG
>JBNMGX010000400.1:0-1979 GCA_050872465.1 Hallerella sp. | reverse complement strand
GTTCATGATTTCCTTATAATGGACGACAAATACGTTTGCCACCGCATCGATCAGGTTCTGGATAGCAAGTCCGCGTACGCTCGAAAGGAAGTCGCGGAAATTCTGGCCGTTCTCGTTGTATTCCCGGTCGATGTCGATGTCCGGGCCGCAGAGATACTCGAACATGTTGCGGATGTCGGCAAACTGGAGAATCCCGAGTTCGATAGCATCTTCCACGTCCAAAATGCAGTAGCAGATATCGTCTGCAGCTTCCACCAGATAGCTCAGCGGATGCCGCATCCAGATTCCGTTCCCGATTTCGGGAATGCCTAGTACATTTGCCATGTCGCGGTAATCTTCCGCTTCCGTCTGGAAAAGGCTCGTCGGGATTCCATAGACGGCAAGCCTCGGATACTTCATCATGGACGCTACGGTCGCATACGTAAGCCGCATTCCGCCATCCAGAAAATGGTATTCCAGTTTCGAAAGGATCCGGACTCCCTGGGCGTTGCCGTCGAAGTTTTCGAAATCCTTCATTTCTCGGTCGCTAAAATCCCTAAGCGGATCGGAATCCCGGTTTTTCTTGAACCAGTCGCGAATCGCCGCTTCTCCCGCATGACCGAACGGCGGATTGCCGATATCGTGGGCGAGAGCCGCCGACTGCGCGATCGTCCCGAAATGGGAGGCGCTGAAATTCTTGGGAAACTCTGTCTTTATCCGGTTAAAAACCGTTATCGCAAGACTGCGCGCAACGCTCGAAACCTCGATGGAATGCGTCAAACGGCTGTGCACATGATCGTTTACGGAAAACGGATGCACCTGCGTCTTTCTTCCCAGCCGACGAAAAGCCGTCGAAAAAACGATGCGGTCATAGTCGCGGTGAAAATCGGAACGGTTCGGGTCAAGGCTCGCCGGATGTCCGTAGCGGGTCGCCGAAAGGAGAGTATCCCATTTCAAAATCATAAGGCAAAAATAGAAACACTACAAGGCGAACATGTGGTTCATCGGGCCTTTCCCGCGCCCCAGATCGAGCATCGAAGCGAGAGCGTCCGAGACAAAATCCTTGGCGCGTTTTACGGAATCCGAAAGCGTCCTTCCCAAGGCGAGATTGCTCGCAATTGCGCTCGAAAGTGTGCATCCCGTCCCGTGCGTATTCGGGTTTTCGACTTTCTTTCCCAAGAACCACTCCGAACCTTTTTCGCTCCACAGCAAATCGTTTGCGTCGTTCAAGTCATGGCCGCCTTTCAGAAGAACCGCACAGCCAAAGTTTTCAAAAATTTTCCGGGCGGCTTCTTCCATATCCTTTTCCGTCCGGATTTTCATTTTGGCTAGGACTTCCGCTTCGGGGATATTCGGAGTGAGCACCGTCGCCATCGGCAATAGTTCCTTCTGGAGCGTTTCAATCGCTTCATCACAAATTAATTTTGCACCGTTTGTCGCGACCATCACCGGATCCACGACGATATTTTTCGCCGAGTATTCCTTTAGTTTGTTTGAAATCGTACAAATTAACTTGCTAGAAGCGACCATTCCCGTTTTCACCGCATCGGGATAGATATCCGAAAAGACCGCATCGAGTTCATCGGCGAGAAATTCGGGAGAAGCTTCCATAATCGACTTGACGCCTAGCGTATTCTGTGCGGTCAAGGCGGTCACTGCGCTCATCGCGAAAACGCCGTGCATCGTCATCGTCTTGATATCCGCCTGGATTCCCGCACCGCCGCTCGAATCCGAACCGGCAATTGTCAAAGCAGTTTTCAGTTTCATTTTACTCTCCGGGTTTTAATTTTTTCGGTGTACCTTTTTTCCAAAGCGAGAAGAAAATTACATACAAAGTATCCGCCAGGACAAAGGAACACAGCGCAAAAAAGAGACCGGGCGAATAGCCGTAGCTATGAAGTCCAACACCAAGGAGATTCACGCCCAAAAGGCAGAACAAAATGACAATCGACAGAAGCGAGAGCATCGCATACAAAGTTTTTTCCCGGACGAGATGTCCC
>JBNMGX010000399.1:0-1984 GCA_050872465.1 Hallerella sp. | reverse complement strand
CGTTATCCTTTTTGCAAATCAGGTTCAAAAAGCTCCCGACTTCACCGTTGTGTACAAATTCACCGTTTTCATCCGTGCGGAAAAATTCGTGAAAGTTGAACGCCAAATCGTTGTCGCTAAAATTCTTGACCAGTTTTCCCAAGTCAAACGTGTAGATGTTCAAGCGAGGCAACACGGCATACGGATTCGGGTCGCCCTTGTGGACAACATCCCATTCCGCCTTTGCCTTTTGTTCCATCACGTAATCCCACGTGTAGATGTCGCTTTCCTCGTATTCGTCGAGCAAATTGAACGGCGTACCCGAAAGCTGAAGAACCTTGGTGTTTTCCTTGGTCAGCTCGCCTATGACCGCCTGGCCTAATTCCGTCTTTGTCCCTTCGTGCGCTTCATCGACGATTAGACAGTCCCATTCCGCCGTGAAAAGCTCGTTATTCTTGTCGAAATTTCCGCCGACCTTTTCGGAGCCGCGCAAATCCTGGATGCTTGCAAAGTAAACATAACGTCCCTGGCCTTTTTTGGCGTTGCGTTCTAGCAGGTCAAAACGGTTTCCCTTGTCCTTGGAACCGTATTGGAAGAAATCTTCGCGGTCGATGAATATCTTGCCAAAATCCTTGAACCAGCCGTCGTTTACCACCGGGCGATGCGTGAGAATCAACGTCCGCTTAAAGTTCATTTCCTTGACGACCTGGAGTGCGCACAAAGTCTTGCCGAAACGCATCTTGGCGTTCCAGAGCATCTGCTTTCCCTTTTTAAAACGCTTGACGGTTCTGTCTATCGCGTCGCGCTGTTCCGGGCGAAAAATAATCGGTGTCCTGTCCGTTGAAATCTGGCTGGAGTTGAGGGATTCCTTGCCTTGCTTGACCGCATGGATCGCATTCTTTACCGTGGCCAAATCGGTGACGAACCATTCGTCCGCATTTAAACCGTTAAAGTCTTTTTTCTGGATGCCGCTGCGTTTTAAAACATTATGAACGTCGGAATCACGGAACCCGAAAGTAAACTTTCCTTTCACATAGTCCGCTTTTTCCGTATAGAGAAGCTGGTATTGGATTCCGGCGGTCTGCGTGTACTGGCGTATGCGCTTGTGGGCGGCATCGTTCAAAGTCTTGCTGTTCGGTGAGAAGTCGAATCCTTCTTCGATCGTGGCGTCACCGATTTTCAAGCAATGTTCGTGCTCCGCATCTGCGATACCGAATACGTAGATGAGTTTGGGCAGTAAGGATGTCTGGTACACGGACATTATTCGCCTCCAAAATCCGTATTTTTTACAATAGCCTTGAGAATAAAACCGGACTGTTTAAATTCCGGTTTCGGCAATCCAGATTCTTCCATCGTGAGAATTTCATCGAGCTTCATAGGACCTTACTTCAAAGTATCGATAAACCGGATAATTTTTCCGGGCTTTTGGGTTCGGGAATCCACCAGGTTCCAATCCTTGATCTTGCAATACAATCCGTTGTGCCTGTCGATATCGCCCTTTGCGCAGCCTTCACAAACGACTTTGTTCACCACGTCGCCGCCAAACAGATCGGGAAGATGTTCTTCTTTTTCGATGCAGCTATCCGGAACAACGCCTTTCAGGCCGTCCATCTGCCAAAAGTTCCAGCTGACGATTTCCGCAAAATGTTCCAGCTTTTCAATGGGAAGTTCGCGCGAATGGAACTTGGCTTCGAAATAATCCAAGAGCGTTACCAGCAAGGCTTCCCGCGCCAAAAGCAAGTTGTCCCCCTGCCATTCGTAGCCGTATGTCGCCTTGTACGCTTTTTCCGCCCAAAGAAACCATTCCTCGGCAGTCGTCGTATTTTCCGAAACAATCCGCAGTTTTCTGTCCAGGATACCGATGCGGCGTTCCACCGGAATAAACGCTCCCGTCGTCGCATCATAGCGGCTTACAACGTAGGGAGCCCCCCTTCCTCAGGTCAAAATGTCCGCTTTCATCTCCTAAATCCGGGGCGGAAAGGGGACTTTTATGTCCAGAAAAACT
>JBNMGX010000398.1:0-2005 GCA_050872465.1 Hallerella sp. | reverse complement strand
GTTCCGGGCTTATCAGGTCCGCATCTTCCGCAAGGAAAAGCTTCGCCCCGCCGACCGTTTCCGCCTTTTCGACAACCAGCGAATCCACCCAGGCCTTATCGGGAGCAATCCGGATGATGCGCCTCGAAGAATCGACCGATTCCTCGTGAAAGCCCGCAAACTCGATCCGCAAGAGCGCCGGGCGGACAGGCTCCGGTTCCGCAGCGTCATCGACACACGCGACAAATAGCGTCGCACAAAGAAACAGAAACAGGCAAATTCCTTTCGTCATATTCCTCATGCCTCGCCCCCTAGAAGAAATAGACCAGCGAGAAGTTCAGCGCAAGCAGGTTAATCGTAAAGTTCACGATGCTGTAGGTGAACTCGCTGCGCCGCTCCCCGTTTTCCTCGATTTCCATCACCGTCGAGCTCAATCCCAAAAGCCCGACCGAGGTTTCAAAAGCAAAACGGTCGAGCACCATGATGCTCAACCCGGGATTGATGCCGAATTCAAAAGTCCAGCCGCGCGTCCGCGTCTTCGAAAGGTCCTCGCCATCGTCCGACTGGGAAATGCCGTAGGAATACTCGACCGAAACGGAAGTCTCGTTGAAAAAATAGACCGTCTTGGAATCGAAGACCTTGAGATAGTTCTTCAAAAAAGGCTGCACGAAAAATCCGTTGCTCAGGTATTTCCGATGCTCCGAAAGGTCCGCCAGATCCTCGAGAATCGAATAGTCGATATCGAGCTTTGTCCGGGAATACCCCGCCCGCGCACCGAGCGCCATCGCGTCGCGGATAAAGTAAGCGCCGAACCCCTTGACCGTAAACGTATAGCCGTCCGCCTTGTAGAGATCGCCGATAAGAATGTTCAGCGTTTCCTTGTCCGTATTCCCCTGCAAAAGAAAAAGCGTCGCCCCGGCGAGAAAGTTCCCCTTCTGAATCGCCTCGTCCTTTTCGACCGGCAAAAGTCCGCCTAGAATGCCACCCTTCTTCTCGGCAGGCTTCGCCTGGGCCGTGGTCGCCGACGAATCCCCCGCCATTTTGCTTAAAGAAGAATCCTGCGACGCAAACGCTTGCGAAAAAATCAAGAAAAGAAGAAGAACGGACGGCTTAAAAAACTTCATGCCAAAAATATAAAAAAGTACAAAATAATTCTTTGAAGGATAAGGGAGTTTCCCCGCATCGCGGGGCCGGACCGTCGCGTTATAAAATCGCCGCGTGCCGCGCCGATTTTTCCGTTCAGCCAGCCGCGCCAAACGCGCAAAAGAAAAACTAGACCGCGCGTCTGTCCGAACCCGTCCGGGCTTCCGTTCCTAACTCGAAGATCCAGAAACAGCCCGCGAGACCTGCAAAAAAACTCCCGCAGGCGAAACCTGCAGGAGCTTACATTCAAGCGGAAACGGATTATCCGAGGGTCACTTCGACCTTGTGCGTTCCCTTCGTAAAGATCGGGGCGACATTCGAATCGATTTCCTTGCCATCGACGACCATCTTCGCGACGCCCTTGCATACGTGCTTCGGGTTCTTCACGGAGATTTCATAGGTCGCGCCGCGGAACTTGCGGACCGCATCAAAGCCGTCCCACTTGGACGGAATGCACGGGTCGATCACCAGACCGCTGTAGCTCGCGCGAATGCCGAGAATGTACTGCGTCGCCGCCTGGTAAGTCCAGGTCGAGGTTCCCGACAGCCAGGCGTTGCGGCCAAGGCCGAACTGCTTGTGTTCGTTGCCGAGAATGTTCTGCGGATAGCAATACGGCTCGGATTCGAAGATGTCGAGGATGTCGTTCTTCGCCGCCGGATTGATCTGGCAGTAGTAATTGTAGGCGTTGTCACCGCGACCGAGAATCGTTTCGGCAATCATCACCCACGGGTTCGTGTGGAGGAAGATGCCGCCGTTTTCCTTCGCTCCGGGAGGATACGTGGAAATGCCGCCGACGGTCGGGTCAAATCCGCGATAGCCCGGCGTGGAGCTCTTGACGCCATATTGCGTGTTCAAAAGCTTGTTCAGGCTGTCCATGCCCTGC
>JBNMGX010000397.1:0-2016 GCA_050872465.1 Hallerella sp. | reverse complement strand
CTCCACTATTAACTAATAACTAGCAACTATTCACTAAACTCTGACGCCCGCTTCCCTCAAACAACTGATTCCTGACAACTTACAGTTCGCTAAAACGTCAATTCCGCATTCCTAATTCCGAATTCCTCATTCCTGTCTCCTGACTCCTGACTTCTGTCCACTATCAACTAACCACTGACCACTCATCCCTCCCACCGTGTCCCTTGTCCCGTTTAACCACTGATTCCTGTTTCCTGATTCCTATTAACTCTCCACTAATAACTAACCACTATTCCCTGATTCCTGATTCCTCTCAACTATCAACGATTCCCAAATTCCCGCCAAACAAGGAATCCCGTCATCTTTTTTACAAACGCTTAAAACAATAACGTAATGGAATGCTAAATTTGCCGATATGATGAAAGTAATTCTTCCCGTTGCCGGAACCGGTTCCCGATTGAGGCCTTTCACGCTTTCCTTGCCGAAGTGTCTCCTTCCTGTTGCGGGAAAGGCGCTGATTGAGCATATCATCGAATCGTATGCATCGTTGCCTGTTTCCGAGCAGATTTTCATCACCGGCTACAAGGGAGAACTTGTCGAGGATTTTATTCGGCGTCGCGGCTTTTTGAATGCGCATACCGTCCGGCAGAAAAATCCCCAGGGCTTAGGCGAGGCCATTTCGCTCTGCTTGCCGTTCCTTGCGGACGATGAACCTGTCTTGATTATTCTCGGCGATACTCTTTTCGATGCGGACCTTTCCTTTTTGAAATCGGAGAAGGAAAACGTTTTGATGACCCGCGAAGTCGAGGATCCGCGGAGATTCGGAGTCGCGGTGACCGATTCCTCGGGATACGTGACGCGCCTTGTCGAAAAGCCGGAAACCTTCGTGTCGAATGAAGCTCTGGTAGGAATTTACTACATCGCGGATGTTTCCGCTCTTCGGAACTCGATCGAAAGATTGATTCGCGAGGATATTCGGACGCGCGGAGAATTCCAGCTGACGGACGCCTTGCAGATGATGCTCGAATCGGGTTCCCGTTTTCGGACTGCGCCGATTCGCTCCTGGCTCGACTGCGGTACCTCGGAAACCTTTCTTCGGACGAACGCAAAAATCCTTGCGGAAATGGAACAGGAGCAGGCTTCGTTTCCGGGTTGCCGGATAATTTCTCCGTGCCATATCGATAGGACTGCCCGCATTCGAAATTCGGTGGTCGGACCGAACGTCTCGGTCGGGCCGGAAGTCGTTATCGAAAATTCAAAGGTTGCGGATTCCGTTATTTCGGAGCGTACAATTCTTTCCGATTCGGAAATATCCCATTCCATTTTCGGCGGGGATTCCGAAGTCAAGGGATTTAAAGGTACGCTTCTTTTGGGCGACCATTCCAAGGTCGTTTCGGGAGTCGAATGAAAACCGTTGTCCTCGCCAGCGCGTCGCCGCGCCGTTCCGCAATCCTTTCGCAACTTTGCGTTCCGTTTCGGATCGAACCGTCTTCGTATGAGGAAAACGGTTTTGCGATTTCTCCCGAGGAGCGCCCGCTTCGCTTTGCCGAAGGGAAGGCGCTGGACGTTTCCCGGAAGTTTCCGGACGAGTTTGTGCTGGGGTTCGATACGCTGGTCTTTTTGGATGACCGCGCGCTGGGAAAGCCGACGGATCGCGCCGATGCCCTTTCGATGCTCAGGTCGCTGAACGGGCGTTCCCTCAAGGTCGTTTCTGGGATAGCGCTTGCCCGTGGCGGAAAAATCCTCGCTTCGGACGTGGAGGAAACCGCGGTGAAGTTTCGGCATGTCTCGGAGCGCGAACTGGAACGCTACGTGGATTCCGGCGAACCGATGGACAAGGCCGGAGCCTATGCCATCCAGGGTCTCGGAGCGGGACTTGTCGAATCCATCGACGGCTGCTTTTACAATGTTGTCGGTCTTCCCGTGGCGAAGACCTTAACGCTGATTGAAAATTTAGGAGAATGATCATGACCATTTCTGTCGAACCCAAGACTTCAGACGAATCGCTTGGCGCATACCTGAAGAGAATCCGGGACT
>JBNMGX010000396.1:0-2029 GCA_050872465.1 Hallerella sp. | reverse complement strand
TTATTACAGTGCAGACGATCCCAGCGCTCCCGAAGCGACAACCGATGTCGGCTCCGTTACCGCCTCTTCCGATGAATGGGCTGGTTTCGACTACGAATCCGTGGGACTCACCCAATGGGAATTCCAGCAGGCCAAGGAAAGCGGCATGAGCCGCGATAAGCTCACCCAGCTGACCGAGCTTGGCGTCCGCCCATCCGAATATCTCCAGGAACCCTGGAAGCGCCTCGGCGTATCCGAAGAGAGCTGGCTCAGCGAACGGGCAAACGGTCTCGAGGATTCCGATATCGACCGTACCTACCGGAACCGCTCCGGCGAACAGAATTACGCCTACATTTCGCTAGCGCTTCCTTCCTTTTACCAGTGGAAGCACGACGAAACGGTCAAGGCCATCTGGATGGACGCTCTTTGGGTTGCAGGTGTTGCCGGTCTGACTTACTTCGCCATCAATAGCGACGACTACGACAATACATGGGTTTATTGGCTGATTCCCGTTCTCGGAGCGCACATCTGGTCCTTTGCCGACGCGTTCTTCGGAACACAATGGAACGACAATCCCGATGCGAACCGTTTCAGCCTGGGCATCGGACCGAACCTCGACCGCAGTGTCGCCGGAATCCTGCAAGTACGTTTCTAGGCAAAATGCAAATCGAACTTCTCAAAAGCAAGATTCACCGCGCAACGGTTACCGACGCAAACTTGAACTACGAAGGCTCCATCACATTGGATAAAGCCTTGATGGATGCGGCAGGGATTCTTCCCTTTGAAAAAGTCGGGATCCTCGATATCAACAACGGCGCACGCTTTGACACCTATGTTATCGAAGGCGAGCGGAACTCGGGAACAATCTGCCTGAACGGAGCGGCCGCCCGAATGGTCCAGAAAGGCGATCTCGTCATCATCGTTTCTTACGTTTCCCTCACGCCGGAAGAAGCGAAGCTTTGGAATCCGACGATTGTCAAGGTTGATTCCCAGAACAGACCGCGATAAATCGCTATATTTGCAGCGTGACATTTTCTCTGACCAGAAAAATTTTACCCTTGCTAAGCCTTGTGGGAATTTTGCTATCCTGCAAGGAAGAAGAGCAAGTCATCCAGGAAATCCGCGAGACCCCCGGAGATATTCAGGTATTAAATTCCAGCGGAATTCCCGGAGCGGCGTCCAAGATGCGCGACTATCTGCGTTCCCAAGGATTTGACGTGCTCGAAATGAGCAACGAAAAACTCTGGAATTATGAGGAAACGATTATCGCCCTTCGCAATCCGCATTGGGCAGGCGCCGAAGCTCTAGCAAAGGCTCTCCACACAGAAAACGTCATCCCGCTACAAAACAAGCGAGTTCTATTCGACGCGACGGTTTATGTGGGCAAAGACTTTGAAAAAATAATCCAGGCAGGATCCAAATGACAACAGCCAAGACAACCTCCAAAAAGACCCCCCCCCGAAAGACCGCAACAAAGGTCACCAAAAAGGCCACGGTTTCCAAGGCGACAAAGACCTCGGCAAAAAAAACGGCTGCGGCAAAAATAGCACAGCCGAAAAAATCCACCAAGAAAGCCGCCTACACGGAAGCGGTCCAGATGGCTGCCACCACCCTTTTTGAACTTCGAGCACTTCACCTGGAACTTCTGAATCTCCAGGGAATTTCGGAAACGTCCGACTTCATGATTCTCGCCACCTGCGAAAGCGAAGCCCAGATGCAAGCGATTCTCGATGCGCTGTCCAAGGACTTCAAGGCGAAAAAGATGCCGTATCGGACGGAATACAAGCCGGGCATCAATATGCGCTGGGCCGTATTTGATGCGGGTTTCGATCTGATTGTCCAGCTTTTCGAGGAAAGCAAAAGCGTGGAACTCGCCTTTGACAAGCTCTACGGCGACGCGACAATTACAAAGCTCGAAGAAAAAGACTTTATCCAGGCCAAGGCGAAAAAGGTAAAAATCGAAAATGAACTCATTTGATGTCGAAATCGCGAAATCTGTCGCCGCGACAGGCGCCTTTGATTATGAACAGGCAAAAAAGCTGCTCACCGT
>JBNMGX010000395.1:0-2033 GCA_050872465.1 Hallerella sp. | reverse complement strand
TCCGGAGCGGCGGACTTTTTCGAGGGGCTCGGATTCAACATCCGGCTTTCTCCCGAAAAGGCTGCGGAAGTTCTCGGGAAAACCGATTTCGTCTTCCTCTTTGCGCAGGTCTATCACAGCGCAATGCGGTTTGCGGCTCCGGTCCGAAAGGCTCTGGGCGTTCGAACCATCATGAACCTGATCGGCCCCTTGACGAACCCCGCCGACGCCAAATACCTGATGCTCGGCGCCTATGGCAAGGAACTGTTAAAGCCGATGGCGGAAGCTGCGAAGCTGCTCGGGGCGAAACATGTGCTGGTCGTTTCGAGCGTTGACGGATTCGACGAAATTTCCCCGAGCGTTCCGACCCACGTCTATGAGATCGACGAGGAGAACCATTCCTACGAATATCTGCTCGACCCGTCGGAGTTCGGCATTCCCGCTCTGAACGACGAGGACCTGCGCGGCGGAACAGGCGAAGAGAATGCGAAAATCGCTCTCGAACTGGCAAGCGGCAAAGGAAACCCGACGATTCGGTATGCGGTAGCGTTGAACGCCGGAGCGACCCTTTACACGGCCCGGAAGGCGAAATCCCTCAAGGAAGGATTTGAAACGGCCCTCCGTGCGCTAGACAGCGGCGCGGTCCTTCAAAAAATCGAAGAAATCCGATCTGCGACAAACGGATAGCGTTTTGTTTCAAACATAAAGGCCCCGAATTTCTCGGGGCTTTTTCGTGCAAAGAATCGCCAAATCAAAAGTTCTTTTCGATGGCCGCGACAAGCGTTGTCTTCGGAACTGCGCCGACGATATTCCCGACTTCGACTCCATTTTTGAAAAGTTTCATGTTCGGAATGTTCGTGATGCCGAATCGGTTGCAGAGATTCTCGTTTTCATCGACGTTCACCTTGGCGACGACCAGCTTCCCGTCATATTCCAGGGCAAGGTCTTCCATCACGGGTCCCATCATCTGGCAAGGCCTGCACCATGTCGCCCAGAAATCGACCAGCACCAGACGGCCCGAATTGATCACTTCGTCAAAATCCTTTTCGTTCACATTGAGTACGGACATGGCAAAACCTCGTTTGTTTTTCGTTAAAATAGCTATTTTTCCTTTTCAAGAGTATTCCGATGCCTTTTTTTGCGATTTTCGTCACTTTCCTTCTTGCATTTTCCCCGGCGATTGCCGTCGAGGAGTTAAGCACGGCGCGCAAAGGCGCGGAATTTCGCGAAGTCGCCGAACGGACTTACGATCTGGAAGGACAGAAAGCGGAATGGGTTCTGGGAACATCCCTGTTTGGAAATCCCGACCTGGAATTTCGCTCGATGGGACTTTCCGCTCCGTCGAGGCGCTTGCCGTCAAAACTCGCCGGGATTTTTACGTTTCCCCTTTCCTACGACGCGACGCAGCTTTCGATGTTCGGCGAAAACGGCATCATGAAAGAAAATTTTGCGCGGGGAATCCCGGTCGATACGCCTGTCACGCGGATTCTCTGGGAACGCTATGCTTTCGACGGAAACGCTTTCGGACTGGATTTTCGGAGACTTCTGCTCGACAGCATCGAACTCGACATCGGCATGGCGAGCTATTCCGACGACGGCTCGGACGAACTCCGCTACCAGGACGTGACGCACCAGCCGTTCTTTGCGCTCGGACGCGATTCCTCGCAGATTCCCTTTTCGGGCAGAAACCTTTCGACCAGCACGACGCATTTCAAGCCGGCGATTACGTGGTTTCTTCCCCGAGGAGAGGTTTTGGCAAGTTTAAGCTATCTGCTTGTCAAAAACGACGATGCGCCGCCCTACCGGTTTATCCAGGATTCGACGAACTATTCGAGCGTCACTTATCTGAAACGGCCTTTCAAGACGGATCTGAACTCGTTTTCCTACGGCATCCGCGGGAAAATCCGCCCGATAAACGCCATCGAAGTCAGCGCGAGCATCTACAGCGGAAAGCATGAAATCGAATATGACAGCCTGGTGAACCTTGTCGAAAGCATCCGGGATACGGTGGATGCGAAGGGAAAGCCTCGAAAGGATACGACCTGGATGGGCGT
>JBNMGX010000394.1:0-2036 GCA_050872465.1 Hallerella sp. | reverse complement strand
GGGTAGTCCCGAAGCGCGAAGATCTTTCCCTGTTCCGCGCCGCATTCAAGAGCAAGTTCAAGGCAGCCGTCTTCTTCATCGAAAAGGAAAACAAGGTCGCCTACTTCTTCTGCAAGACCGAAGCGGGCCTCCAGCGACGCATCACGAACCTCATGCTCGACAAGCAGGAAAAGAACAGCCACTGGCCCTATACGGACAAGGCGACCGGGGAGCATCTCCGCTTTCCACGCGTCTAGACGTTCGGCAAAAATTTGCCAATGAATCCGGCTTTTGAATTTCTCCCGCTGAAGGAATTCAGCGAAGCGATTCTTGAAGAAACCCACAGGCAAAAGAACCTGCTCTTGACCGCTCCGACGGGATCCGGCAAATCGACGTTTGTCCCGTGGCTGCTCGCTTCGCAAAAGGAAGGCCTCGGAAAAGTCGCCGTTCTCGAACCGCGGAGGCTGGCCGCGACAAGCCTAGCCAGCTATCTTTCAAAGCTTTCCGAAACAAGGCTCGGTTCAACAATCGGTTATAGAATCCGCTTCGACAGCGCTGTTTCCGACAACACGAAAATTCTCTTTACCACATACGGCAACTTTCTCCAAACATTGCTCCACGAAAGCGAATCGTTTGACTGGATCGTTTTTGACGAATTCCACGAACGTCGCGCCGAAATGGATCTGCTTCTCGCCTATTTCCTCGCGAGGCAAAAGACATCCAATGCGCCGCGCATCGCCATTCTTTCCGCGGAACTGAACCGCGAAGAACTCGAAAAGAAATTAAATGTCAAATGTCTTCGGGTCGGTCGTCCCGGATTTCCCGTGCAAATTTTGAACCAGGAAATTCCGCCTGGAAGTTCCCTTGCCCGAAATGTGGAAAAGGCGCTCCGCACACTCGAACGCAACAATGTCTGGGGCACGACTTTGGTCTTTCTCCCGGGAAAAGGCGAAATCACAAGCGTCCATCGCCATCTCGAAGAAACTTTTGGCTACGGGAAAATCAAGATTCTCGATTTATACGGCGGGCAGGACAAGGTAATTGAGCAGGAAATCTTTTTACATACAAACGAGCCGCGTGTCATCCTTTCGACGAATATCGCCGAGACTAGCCTCACCATCCCGAGCGTTACGGGAGTCATCGATTCCGGTCTAGAGCGCACCACGGAATTTAACGCTCCGCAAGGAAAAGACATTCTGAAGCTCGGACGAATCAGTATGCAGAATGCGGTCCAGCGTACCGGACGTGCAGGCCGCACCCGAGAAGGCGTCTGCATCCGGCTATGGAGCAAAAGAGAAGAAAGCCTCTTCGCCCAAAGCATCGTCCCCGAAGTTTTAAAAAGCGACTTGCGCCCGATTTTACTGAAAAGAGCCGCTCTTGCCAAAATGCTGGACATCGCAACAAACGATCTAAAGCTACCGACCGATCCCGATCCGATTCTTGTCGAAAAAGCGGGTCAAGAGCTTTCCCGATACGGGTTCCTTTCGACAGGCGAGAAAATTTCTCAGAGCGGTCTCCGGGCTTTAGAAATTCCGCTCAACGACCTGCAATTCGCCAAAGCGTACCTCGAAGCGGAATCGCTTTCCCCTCTGACGCTCGCCGTTTTTTCCATCCTCGATTCCGATGAACCGGTGCGCGGAAAGAACGTTCCGCTAAACGCCCTGGAATGCGCCCAGAACTTGCTCCAGGACAAACGCAGCGCGACCCGCGAAATCCAGCTTTCGTATCGGCGACTGCTAGAATTTACACGGACAAAAAATCAAGAAAAATTCCTGCCGGACGATTCCCGGGAAACTATCCGCCTTTTCTGGAAAGCCTTTCCCGATGCGCTCGCCATCAAAAGCGGAAGCGCGTATAAAACAAAGAACAACACATTCCCGATTCTTCCGGCCGCTATCGGAGATACGGATGCCATTCTGGTTTTCCATTTATTGCGTACAAATTCATCGCAAAAGTCCGAGATGCGCACAGGATTCTATCTAACGGTTCCTAGCGAATTTCTAAAAAACGAGAACAAGGAAGTTCGCTACGAACTTCTATGGCGCACAGGGCAGGAG
>JBNMGX010000393.1:0-2037 GCA_050872465.1 Hallerella sp. | reverse complement strand
GTCGAGAACCAGCACATTGGACGGATGCGAAAAGTGGCACGCTAGGAGGAGGCGGTTCCGTTCTCCGCCGGAAAGCGCGCTGATCGGGCCGCGGGCGCGTTCCGCTGTAAAGAGAAAGTCTTGCAGGTAGCTGAGAACGTGGCGCTTTTGAGCGTTCAGGACGACGTATTCCTGACCGTCCCCGATATTTTCGACGAGCGTCTTGTCTTCGCGCAGGCGAGTCCGCATCTGGTCGAAGTAGGCGATCTGGAGGTTCGTTCCGAGTCGGACTGTTCCGGTTTGCGGGGCGAGTTCTCCCAGGAGAATCTTGAGAAGGGTCGTTTTACCGCAGCCGTTCGGTCCGACGATTCCCACACGGTCTCCGCGGGAAATTTCCGTTGAAAAATTCTGGATGAGAGGCTTTCCCGCATAGGAATAGGAAATGTTTTCGGCTCGGACGACGAGCCTTCCGGAACGCTCGGCTTCGGTGATTTGCATTTTGACGTTTCCCGTCCGGTTCCTGCGTTCGGCGCGTTCCTTTCGCATCTTGATCAAGGCTCTGACACGGCCTTCGTTGCGCGTGCGTCTTGCTTGAATTCCCTTTCGAATCCAGACTTCCTCTTCGGCGAGCCTCTTGTCGAAAAGCTTGTTCGCCTTGGCTTCTTCGGCGAGAGCTTCGTCGCGGTGACGTACAAATTCATCGTAGGGAAAGTTCCAGGAACGGATGCGGCCTCGGTCGAGTTCCAGAATCCGAGAGGCGAGCCTTCGTACAAAAGCCCTGTCGTGACTGATGAATAGAACTGCGCATGGGAGCCGTGCCAGAATGCCTTCTAGCCATTGGATGCTAGGAATGTCTAAATGATTGGTCGGTTCATCGAGCAGGAGCAGGTCGGGTTCTTCGGCAAGAGCTTTTGCAAAAAGAACGCGGCGCTTTTGGCCTCCGGAAAGAGAATTGTAAAGGGCGTCGGGATCGATTCCCGTTTTCCCGAGAATGTCTTCCCCGGTAGAATGCCTTTCGGATGTCTTCCCGATAACGATATCGCGAACCGTTCCGTCGATGCTTGCGGGGATTTCCTGGATGAGGCGCGCCGTGCGCAGACCGTTCTTGCGGATGATTTTGCCCGAGTTCGCTTCCATTTCGCCGGAAAGAATCTTGAGAAGCGTACTTTTCCCTTCGCCGTTTCTTCCCATGAGACATACTCGTTCATTTTCGAGAATGTCAAAAGAAACATTGTCTAAAAGAGGCGGATCGCTAAAGCGGAGCGTTAAGTCTTTGACGGATAACAGTGCCATGCGCTAAAGGTAGAAAAACGGCGGCTCAAAGAGTCGCCGTCCTGAATCAGATCATTTTTTCCTTGTTTCTTTTGCTTCCTTTTAAATTTTGTTCCAGTTCCTCTTTTAGCGACAGAAGCTTTTCCTTTTCTTCTTGCAGTTGCGTTTTTTCTTTGGCAAGCTTTTGGTTCTCTTTGTCCAGTTTTCCCCTTTCCTCTTTTATCCGAGCTTGTTCTGCTTCGAATTTCGTCCTTTCCTCTTTCATTCGTGTTAGCTCGGTTTCCATTTTTGTTCGCTCTTCTTTTATCCGTGCCTGTTCTGCGTCCATTTTTGCTAGCTCTGTTTTTCTTCGCGCTTGCTCCGCATCCATTTTTGCTAGCTCTGTTTTTCTTCGCGCTTGCTCCGCATCCATTTTTGCTAGCACTGCTTTTCTTTGTGCTTGTTCCGCTTCATATTTCGCCTGATCTTCGAGTTTTTGCTGCTTGATGGCATATTCGTCCCATTCCAGTCTCATGGCGTCCTCGTATTGCTTGAGTTCTTCCCTGTTAAAGTTAGCAATTTTGGCGGGGAGCAGCAATCTGCCGAATTTGTGCGTCGATACGGCTGGCGGTAATTTTTGGAGTTTTCCTAAATTGCTGAGAACGAACAGCCATTTTTGAACTTCGTCCGAATTTTCGGAAATTTCGGAGGAAATCTTTGGCAATTCGATGAACGTATAGTTATAGCTGTCGAGAATCTGTTCATGCGTTTCAATGTCGAGCGTCGTCGCCCGGCGAATGGCGCGCT
>JBNMGX010000392.1:0-2039 GCA_050872465.1 Hallerella sp. | reverse complement strand
CTTCTTCCTCTTCCTTTCGGGAAATTTTGCGCGACCTGGGCGAGATTTTTTTCATGGGAAAGGGCGCTTACCGTCCCAAGGCCCATCTTGCCGTTTCGCGAATGTTTTCCCCTCCGCCGCGCGGTCTGGGCGTATTGCGTACAAATTCACCCGGTGACGTCTTTCCGGTTCCTTTTGCATTTGGCGCACGCCGCTGGATAGGCTTTGTCGGACCAGGAAGGGAAATCCGTTACCGGGAAATGGACGAGACGAAGAAGCGGCATCTCGGCGAGACGCTTGCCAAGGCGCTTTCTCCGAAGGATCCGTGGAAGGCCGCTCATGCGCTCCAGTTCTTTTGCGAACCTTCTCCCGACGGGATGCTCTGTTCGCTTCGGACGGATTCCTGCCGGCGTTGCCCGCTTTCTCCCTTTTGCCCGCGAACGCAGGATGGCGCAAAAAATAACCGCTGGTAAGGTTTTGAATTTTCGAGGTTTTCCGATGAAGCTTCTGAAGTTTTTTTTCGTGTTAGTTTGTATGAACTTTCTCTTCGGATGCAATCTGAAGGAAGAAACTCTGTCCGAGCTGGACCTGTACAAATTAAGCTTCCGGGAAAGTTATCCTGTTGTGGTGAATCTCTATGATTCGAATTCCGTGTGGGACAGGCTTCCTGCGACGTGGCGTCTCGGAGGGTATTCCGTCTTGGACATGGCGGAAGTCGATTTTTCTTCGGTGCCCGGCGATACGTTGCGCGTTCGGATCCTGGAATTTGCGGACGATGTTTCCGCGCTTGCGTTTTACCTGAACAGCGGCCTCGTGCAGGAAACCTTGCCTGTCGTCGTCGGGGACTTTCGGGAACTCGCTATGCGCTCGGGACGTCGGCTTTTTGTGTTCCGCTACGGAGGATTGCGAAATTACGGGCGGGCAGAATTGGAACGTTACGTACAAAGTTTTCCGGGGTATCGCTCGGGGCTTCCGCAGGAGTTCCTGAGCCTTCCGATATCCCAACGTGTTTCCGGGGAAACGTCTATCCAGGTTAGGGATTTTTTGGGAGTTCCCACTGACTTTTCGATGCTTGTCCAAGGATACCGCGGTGACGATGTTTCGTGGAATGCCGCGCGCAGCTGGAAGTATGTCCCGGCGGATTCCTGGCGGGCCTGGATTCTCGGGCTCCAGCGGAAAAGCCCAGATGTTTCGTTTGCGGCGGATACGGTCCGGTTCGATGCCGGGGCGGGGACATCCGGGATGGCTCTCCGGCTTCCGGGCGGGCGCGTCGTCTGTGTCTGGGGATTCCTCTCCGCGGAATCGCTCCAAAAACGTTTCGAAAAAGTCGCCCGCAGCGTCTATGATTCCCCGGAATAATTAAATTTAAGTTATGGCACAAATCGATATTCTTGCAGAAACAATTCTTGAAAAACTCCGCACGGTTTCCCAGGCGGAGACGGTCATCGGAAAGCCTATCCAGGCGGGAGCGACGACGGTGATTCCCGTAAGCCGCGTCTCGATGGGCTTTGGGCTCGGCGGAAAGAAGGACGATGCGACGGCTTCCGGCGGTGGCGTCTCGATAAACCCGGTCGCGTTTGTCGTCATTTCGGGGGACGATGTCCGGGTGATGCCGATTGCAAAGGACAATTCCATCGTGTCGAAAGTTGCGGATCTCGTCCCCGACGTCCTTTCTGCGTTCAAGGGAAAATCCTCTTCGGACGCTTAGGTTCTTTCCGAGGCTTGATTTTTCTATATTCCATTTCGTTCAATTTAACCTAGGGTGCTTATGCGCTTTGTGAATCTTCTGAAAAAATCTGTACTCCCTGTGATGCTTTGCTCGGCGCTCGCTTCTGCGCAGCTCGCAAACGGAAAAAATTTTGACGTGATCCGGGTCGGCAAGACGGGAATTTCGCAGGCCCACGTCGATAGTCTCGCGGATGCGCTCGAAAAGGCCCAGACGCGTGGACGAGCGGTATCCGTACCGCCCGAGGCGAAGAAGCAGCTCCGCTGGGCCGTTATCGATAACCTGGTCGGGCAGGAACTGGTGAAGCTCGAAGCGAAGGCTCTCGGCATCAAGG
>JBNMGX010000391.1:0-2039 GCA_050872465.1 Hallerella sp. | reverse complement strand
CCGATAATGACAGTTAAGCGACTTATTTATAGCTATTCCTTCAGGATGACCGTTAAGGGAATGTTCGCTTAGACGCACCTCTTCCCGTTTAGCGTGTCCCGTTTCCCTTCTATCCACAGATTCCTGACTCCTTTCAACTAACAACTATTCACTATCAACTAAACACTAAGTTCTAATCCCAGACAACCCTCGCCCTGTGTCCCTTGTCCCGTTTAACAACCGATTCCTGTCTTCTGCTTCCTGCTTTCTATCAACTAATAACTCTCAACTGTTAACAAAATTTCAGTTCTAAATTCTGACAATCCTCATTCCGCTTCCCATCAAATAGCTGATTCCTGTCTTCTGACTCCTGATTCCTGTTCTCTGGTTTCTCTTGTCACGAACAGCGGAGAATTCTTCCGACGCGGAGAACGGAATTCCGCTTGATGCCGTTGAGTGCGCATAGTTTCCCGATGCTCGTGTGGTATTTCCGGGCGATTTTTCCGAGCGTATCGCCGGGACGGATGCGATGGTAGCGGTGCTTGCTCGCTTCCTTTTGGAGAGCCGCGTATTCCGCTTCGGCTTTTTCTCGCGGCAATCGAACTTCCTCGCTCAAAACGGCGTGATTTCCGAAATCGAAGAAGAGGCGCGGGTCGAAAGGCATGTCTCCGATGCGCGTTTCAAAGTGGAGATGCGGCCCGGTCGAGCGCCCCGTATTTCCGCCTAGCCCGATGACGCTTCCCGCTTCGACGAAATCGCCAACCTTGACGAGCTGCTTTGAAAGGTGCGCATAGACGGTTCGCGTGATGCCGCAATCCCGATGTTCCAGAACGATATAACGTCCGTATCCCCGGCGTTCGTAGCGTACCCGCACGACTTTTCCGGGAAAGGCCGCCCGGATCGTATCACCACGCTTTAGTCCGATGTCGAGGCCCTTGTGGATGCGGTAATGTCGGAATCCGTAGGGAGAAGTAATCCGTCTGCTTTCGAGCGGAAGCGCCGCCTTTTTCATATCGACATAAATCGTATCGAGATTTTCTTCGGCAAGCGCTGCGGAATCCGTTTCCATTTCGTCGATTGCGGAAGCCTCGTCGAGGAAGTCATCCGGTTCGCTGTCTTCGGTAAAATTTTCCGTTTCGGGCAGGAAGGGAATGCGGATGCTGTCGCTTGCGACTTTGTCGGATGTTTCTTGGGGGTATGCGATTTCGTGGAACGCGTTTTTGGCGAGGAATACTTTTTCGCTCGGATAGTTTGCGGATGCGTAGGCTAGAGCTAGACCGATAAAAAGGGAAAATATCTTTTGCATGGATAAATGCAAGATAAAAAAATTGCGGAAATTTCAAAGTTCTGCCCGCTCGATTTGGACTTCGGATTTTTTGGGGCTGTATTTCTTTCTATATTTGGGAAGTAAAATTTTCAAAAGGACTGAATATGGCTAAGACTGTACAGAATGCGCTCAAGGACCTGATTTCCCTTTGCAAGAGACGCGGATTTATCTTTCCGGGTTCCGAGATCTATGACGGTCTCGCGAATACCTGGGATTACGGTCCTTATGGCGTCGAACTCAAGCGCAACATCAAGAATCTCTGGTGGAAGACCTTTGTCGCTTCCCGCCCGGATGTCGTCGGCCTCGATTCGTCCATCCTTTTGAACCCGCGCGTCTGGCAGGCTTCGGGGCACGTTTCGAACTTCTCGGATCCGCTCGTCGATTGCAAGGCATGCCACGAACGCTTCCGTGCCGACCAGCTGCTTGAAGAAAAGCTCGGCGAAGGCTGCTGCGCCGGCAAGACTTTCCCGGAAATCCACCAGATGATGGTCGATAACGAAATCGAATGTCCCAAGTGTGGCAAGAAGGATTTCACGGAACCTCGCGCGTTCAACCTGATGTTCCAGACTCAGCTCGGAGTCCTCGAAGGCACGGGCAACAAGGTCTATCTCCGCCCGGAAACCGCCCAGGGAATCTTCATCAACTTCAAGAACATCATGGATAACGTCCGCCCGAAAATCCCGTTCGGAGTTGGGCAGATCGGAAAGTCCTTCCGCAACGAGATTACGCCGGG
>JBNMGX010000390.1:0-2040 GCA_050872465.1 Hallerella sp. | reverse complement strand
GCGGCGGCTGTCGAGTTTGCCCTTGGAAACGCCCTGGATGCGGTGGTTGCCAAGGATCCCGCTTTGGTAAGCGATCTGCTGGATGCATTGGACGCTTCCTTGGCGGGAAGCTCGTTTGTCGCGTTTGATTTGGGGGAGCTCCCTTCGGAAAGCTTCCCGCAGCGCACCGGTGTCATCGGGGCGGCTTCCAAGTTTGTCAAGGCCGAAGCTCCGGTCGAACGGCTTGTCGAAAGGCTCCTTTCCCGAGCGATCCTCGTGGAAAGTTTCCCCGTTGCACGGGAACTCGCCGCAGAGTTTTGCGGACAGAAATACTGGTTCCTTTCGCTCGACGGACGTTATGTTTCGACGGAAGGCCTTGTCTTTGGCGGACACGGAAAGAGCGAAGCGCCCGGAATTCTCGCTCGGAAAGCCGAAGCGGAAAAGTATTCGGCCGAGTTGGAAGCTCTCAAAACCGAACTTGAAAAATTTGCCGATGAACGCGAGCGGCTCGGTGAACGCCTTGGCGAGACCCGTTCGCTGCTTGCCGAAACGGAGGAATCGATTCGGGAAGCGCAAGAAAAGGTGCGTTCCGGTGCCGCGGCCGAAAAAATTCACCAGAGCGTCCTCGCCGATACCGAAAAGCGTCTAGAAAAGCTCGACATGGAACTCGGGAATGCGGAAGAGCGTATCCGAAAAGCGGAAGCGTCCCGCTCGGACGATGCGGAACTCGCCGCTGCCGAGGAAGAAACGCTCCGCCTGGAAAACGCATATTCCAAGGTGATGGATTCCCTCGCCGAGCAGGACCAGGTCTTGAAGGACAAGGACGAGGATGTCCGGGAGCTTCGAAATCGGGTCGGGTCTGCGCAATCGACTTTGCAAAACAACTTAACGCGAATCCGCGCCATCGGAGACCGGATCAAGGTTTTCCAGGATATCGTTGCTGGCCGCAACCGGGAAATTTCCGCTTTGGAAATCCAGAAAGAGGAACTTCTTTCTAAGGAAAAGGCTCTTTCGGAAAATATCCAGGAGAAGGACGAGGAACTGCGACGGAAAGAAGCGGAACGCGATGCTGCCCAGGAACGCTATAACATTGTCGCCGGCGACATAAACGATTGGCGCTCGGAACAGAACGCCATCAATTCCAAGCTTTTGGAACGCTCATCGGACATCAATGATGTCACCCTTCGGATTAGCGCCTTGGGAACGAACATCGACCGGATGCGGGAGCGGATTTTTGCCGATTGGGAGATAAACATCGACCATGCGGAAGACGTGACCCGTGTCGAATACGAGGAAAAAAGCGCGAAGAAGGAAATTTCGGATTTGCGAAGCCTGATCAAGGCGCTCGGTCCCGTCAATGTCGATATGATGGAGGACTTTGCTGCGCAGAAAGCGCGCCACGCCGACGTTGAAAAGCAGTTTGACGATTTGGACAAGGCCAGGGCATCTTTGGAGCGAGCCATCGCAATTTGCGACGAGAGGGCTCGCAACAGGTTCCTTTCGACTTTCCGCAATATCCAGAAAAATTTCCAGGATGTTTTCAGCCGGATCATGATCAACGGCGAAGCGAAATTGATTTTGCAGGATGGCGTCGATCCGCTCGAAGCGACCATCGAAGTGAACGCCCGCCCGACCGGTAAAAAGATGCGCGGTGTGACCGCCCTTTCCGGCGGGGAACGCGCCTTGACCGCCGTCTCGCTCCTGTTCGCCATCTACATGGAAAAACCTTCTCCCTATTGCGTCTTAGACGAAGTCGATGGACCGCTGGATGATGCGAACATCGGTCGCTTCATGGAACTTTTACGGCATTTCTCGAACCAGACGCAGTTCATTCTGGTGACGCACAACAAGCGGACGATGGCCGCCGCGGATATGCTCTACGGCGTTACGCAGGAAATCAAGGGAATTTCCCGAATTGCTTCCGTAAAGCTCGACGATGCGGTTGCGCTGGAACTTCACCGGACGTAAATCCGTAATTTGTGTTTCAATCGAAATTTTGATAGGGAAACTGGAAATTTCGAATTTTCGGAATACAAAAAAGACCCGGAAATTTCCGAGTCT
>JBNMGX010000389.1:0-2040 GCA_050872465.1 Hallerella sp. | reverse complement strand
GCGAAGAAATCGCCAAGATGGTCGAATCGAAACTCGGAATTTCCCCGACGCTCGTCAATCCGAGATTCGCAAGCGACATCGACCGGGAAACGCTCGAATCGCTCAAGCGGATTCATCAAGTCGTCGTCACGCTCGAAGACGGCATCGTGGAGGGTGGATTCGGGGAAAAAATCGCCGCGTTCTACGCCGATTCATCGATAAAGGTCAAGGTCTATGGCCTCGAAAAGAAGTTCTACGACAGATATGACCCGGAAGAGCTTCTCAAGTCTTTAGGCATCACCGCCCAAGCGATCACCGCCGACGTTGCAAAACTGCTGGACTAGTTTTGAAGCAGTCCGCAGACGTTTAGTTCAGAGCTTAGAACGGAGGACATCTAGGTTCAAGGGATTAGACCGCCGACGTCTAGGCTTTTCGGGAAGCGGTATTCTAAGCGAACTGTTTCCGCGTACTGTCATTCTCGTGCACCGACACGGGAATTTTTTTTTGGTACGATGTCATTCCCCGGCTCGACCGGGGAATCCCTTTTCAGAGATTATCGGGTCAAGCCCGATAATGATAATTAGAGCGATGCGCCCGGCAATGACAGGTTAGCGAGCTGTTTCTGTCCGCTCAGACGCCCCTCTTTCCGTGTTTCGTGTCCCGCTTCCCATTCTAACCACTGCCTACTGACCGCTGACAACTTACAGTTCGTTAAAACGTCAATTTCTCATTCCGCATTCCTAATTCCTAACTAACATCGCTGATTCCTGACTCCTAAGTCCTGATTTTTCTCCACGATTAAACCAAAAGTTCCGATAATTCCTCCTAAAAACCAAAAAGGCCGCCCATGCCGAGCGACCTTGAAAATACTCATTCAAATTTTACTTGCTGTTCATCCGGCAGCGCTTTTTCTGGAGCGGGGTGAGCCCCGGTGCTTCGCACGGATCCGAAGACACCGTCGGAGCGACCGTCGCAGGTCTCGTAGCGGGAGCCGCCTGAGTCGCATTCTTTCTTTCCGCCTCCTGCATCGCCTGGAGCTTCCGCTGGCGCGGGGAAAGATTCTGGTTCTGCTGAGCGGCTGCCGGAGCTGTCGTCTGGGCCTTGCGTCGAGCGTTCATCGTCGCTGCGGTAGCGATGGAATCCTGCCGGGCCTTTTCTTTCCGACGCGCCTCCTCCTTGCGATTTTCTTCTGCGATCTGCGCATCGCGTTCCGCCTGTTCGGCAGCGGCAATCGAATCGCGCCGCGCCTTGAGAGCGTTCTTCTTCTGGTTCGCCGCGTCAATTTTCGCCGCTTTCGCCTGGGCCTTCGAGAGAGGCTGAGCCGAAGCCTGGAAAATCGCATTCGAATACTCCGGATTCTTGAAGACGTCCCCCGGCTTTCCGCGCTTTCCCTGAGCATCCGCCAAGGATCCCGTCGCCCACGAATCGTTCGCAATCGGCGGAAGCAGCGTGATTTTCAAGTCCTTGATCCGCGTCGAGAAGTCGTCCGCCTCGTCCGTGTAGTAAATCATCAGGTCGTAAATTCCCGCCTGGTATTCGAAACCGTCCGAACCTTCGATGGGAGACGGCGAATAAGCGACAACGATATACAGCTGGTCGTTATCCATGCTGTTAAACAGCAAATCGACATCTCCCTGGGGAGCCTTCACATCACCCTCGGCGACAAACGCCCACGGCGCATAATCGACCCGGATGATAAAGTGATGGTAACCCTTCGAAGCTTCGCCCAGCTGCAGATAGTCCGCATCGAACGCCTGGAACGAAGGCTTGATTTGCGCAAAGGAAAGCGTCGCGCAAAAAAGAAGAAAAGACACTGCCAATTTTTTCAGCATATTATATCTCCTCGATTCAAGGTAAAACTACTTGCCAAAGAACAGCGCCTTGGCAGCCTCGAACATCGCATCCTTTTCGGATTCCTCGCGGCACTCCGTATAGATGCGGACCTTCGGTTCCGTTCCCGACGGACGGATGAGCATCCAGGAATCATCCTCGAAGATAATCTTCACGCCGTCAAGCGTGAGAACTTCGCGGACGGACTTCTCCTTGTCGCCGACCTTGACT
>JBNMGX010000388.1:0-2047 GCA_050872465.1 Hallerella sp. | reverse complement strand
TCTCCGCCGTCAGGCGGAAAAGGGTCGCTTCGCGACAAAAGCCTTTCGCCAAAAGGAAAAAGCCCGCTCGGACTCCCCTCATCCCGTTAACCGCATCCCTGCTTCCCTCAAACAACTGATTCCTGACAACTTACAGTTCGCTAAAACGTCAATTCCGCATTCCTAATTCCGAATTCTTCATTCCTGTCTCCTGATTTCTGTCAACTAATAACTATCAACTATTCACTAAACTCTCGGTTCTAAGTTCTGGCACCCTCGTAACCCATAGATTCAACCATGATTTTCCACCCAAAAATGCCCTAAGTGCTTGTTTTTCCTATCTGTTATGAAAATTTCTATTGACATCGGGCTTTTGGAAAGGTAGAATTAAAAGAGTTCCGAATTTTGGGACAGAGGTTTTACTTTGGCATTGAATCTTATCGCTAAAATCCGCGGTGAACGCCAGACGATTGGCGTGGACATCGGTCATTACTCAATCAAGGTCGTCCGTGTGCATCACGGGCGCGGTTTTGCCCCCCGTGTCATGGGCTTTGATTTGGAACCCACACCCGAAGGCGCCTTGGCGGACAATGAAATCCAAGATGAAGCGAAGCTTCGCGAAGCGATCGTGCGCCTGATGACCCGGAATTTCCCCGATATTTCCAAGGACGATATCGTCGCATCGATCAGCTGGGTTGCCGGAGTCCTTGCGGACAAGAGCGTCGCCAAGGTTCCGAAGAACGGCAACGAAGACGCGATTGTGGTCCAGACGGCGCAAGCGAAACCGCCTTTTGACGACCAGGACATCATGCTGGACTATCAGGTCGTCGAGCGGGAAGCGAACGGCGAAGTGAAGTCCCTGGTTGTCGCGGCGAAGAATAAGACCCTCACGGAGTATGCAAAACTTTTTACCGGAGCGGGCTTTCGGCTTGACGCTATCGATGTCGATGTTTTCGGAATCGCCAACGCGTATGCAGCGACGGTTGCCGAGGACAGAGCTGAAGAGACCGTAGTCCTTTTTGATTTGGGCGAAAAGAAATCGACGCTCACGTTCCTCCACAAAGGGCGCTTCCATTCGGTTCGGACCTTGACCAGCGGATCGGTGGATTCTGTCGTATCGACTTTAACGCGCCACTTGGGAATTGATTCCGCGGCATGCCATGAAATGTTTGAAAAGAACGACCTTACGATGGTGAAGGACCGCTCGGTTGCCGAAGTGGAATCTGCCTTGCAGCTCGCTTACGAGGAAATCGTCAGCGCAGTCGAATTCGGTGTCCGTTATTTCTCGACGTCCGAGTCCGGAGAAAAGCCTGTGCGCCTTCTCGTCTGCGGTGGCGGGGCGAACCTGCCCGGCGTGTGTGAATATTTCAAGGAAAAGCTGGATATCGAATGCGAGGCTATTAACCCGTTCGCGGCTATTCCGTGCGAACCGGAAGCGGCTCCCGAAGGCGGCGTTTCCTTGCCTCTGTCGAACCTATATACTCCCGCTCTGGGACTTGCCTTGAGGAAGTTCTAAATGGCCAAGGGAAAGAAAAAATCGCTTTGCGTGGAAATCAACCTGCTGCCGGTGGAGTATCGGCAGACGAAAATCGATTTCTCGTGGATTGCCGATCGGCGTGTCGTGTGGCCCTCGGTTGCGCTGCTCACCGCGCTTGTCGTCGTCTTCATGATCCAGTCCTATGTGACGGAAACCGTCGATTCCCTGCAGCGGGAAGTCGATTCGACGAAGGAGGAAGTCGAAAAACAGCGTCCGCTTCTCGAAAAGATCAAGTCTCTCGATGCTAAGCTCAAGGCCATCGCCCAAAAGAACAACGGGTTAAAGTCCATCCAGGTAAGCAAGAAGCGCTGGGTAATTCTTTTTGAGAACATCTCGTCGATGATGCCTCCGAACATGTGGCTCACGTCGCTGAACCAGATTTCCCAGTTCGACATGGAACTGCGCGGGATGACCTTCGACTTTTCGGAAGTGGCGGAATACATGGTCAAGCTCGAAAAGCAGGCGTGTTTCAATACGGTGACGCTTATCGACGTCTCGACGACCAAGGTCGAAGGGGAAGAGGCCTACAGC
>JBNMGX010000387.1:0-2051 GCA_050872465.1 Hallerella sp. | reverse complement strand
GTGGAAATTCGGGTCTGGAGTCGCCATTGCCGAACAGATGGAAATCATTCCGTAGATGGCCAGGCTCTTCAATCTGTTTTTTTGTAAGGTATGATTCTGTTTCTGCATAATTTTACAAAATACTCTTTTACCTGCTTTTACTCCTTATAGAGGGAAAAAACATGGATAAAAAATCAACAGAAGCTGTCTTTTGTGAAGATTCTTGTCGGAAAACGAAAAAACGCCCGCTCGGGGGCAGGCGTTTCTTGAAAATTTCAAATTTTAGCGGTCGTCAATAGGGAGCCACGGGCGCGCGGTATGTCCCGTGTAGATTTGCCGCGGACGGTTGATTTTCGACTGCGGATCGTCGTGCATCTCTTTCCAGTGGGCGATCCATCCGGGGAGACGTCCGATGGCGAACATGACGGTGAGCATATTCGTGGGAATCCCCATCGCGTGATAGAGAATGCCCGAGTAGAAATCGACGTTCGGGTAGAGCTTCCGCTCGATGAAGTATTCGTCCTTGAGTGCGGCTTCTTCGAGTTCGGAGGCGATATCGAGCAGCGGGTCCGCGATATGTTCCCTGTCGAAAATCGTGTGGACGAGTCCCTTCAGGACCTTGGCTCTCGGGTCGTAATTTTTATAGACGCGATGCCCGAATCCGTAGAGCTTGAACGGATCCTGCTTGTCCTTTGCCCGTTCGATGACCTGCTTGACGGTGAGGCCGCTCTGGTGGATTTTCATGAGTGTTTCGAGCGCCGCCTGGTTCGCTCCGCCGTGGAGCGGTCCCCACAGGGCGCAGATGCCCGCACAGACGCTTGCGTAGAGACTCGCCTGGGAGCTGCCGACCATCCGGACCGTCGAGGTGGAACAGTTCTGTTCGTGGTCCGCGTGGACGATGAGAAGGACGTTCAGCGCATGGACGAACAGCGGATCGACGTTGTAGGGCTTCGCCTTGCTCGAAAACATCATGTTGAGGAAGTTCGAACAGTAGCTCTTTTCCGCATCGGGATAGACGAATGGTTCGCCGATGCTCGCCTTGTAGGAGAATGCGGCGATGGTGCGCACTTTGGAAATGAGGCTCGCGACGGTGAGGTTGAACGCGTCCTGCTTGCTTTCGTCGTCGTAGAAGCGCGGCGTAAAAAGCCCGAGCGCATTGACTACCGCGCCGAGGATTCCCATCGGGTGGGCGGACGGCGGCATCTCCCGGAAGAAGTTGAGCAGGTTCTCGTGGATGAGCGCGTTCTCGGTCAGGAGCCTGCGGAACGTGCCGAGCTGTTCGCGGGTGGGAAGCTCGCCGTAGATGAGAAGCCAGGCTGTTTCCGGGAATGTCGTGTAGGCTGCCAGGTCCTCGATGTCATAACCGCGATATCGGAGGATTCCCTTTTCTCCGTTAACGAAGGTGATTTGACTCTTCGTGCTGCCCGTGTTCGTGTAGCCGTAGTCGAGCGTGACAAGTCCGGATTCCTTGCGGAGCTTGGAGATGTCAATCGCCTTTTCGTTTTCCGTTCCGGTCAGAACAGAAAGCGGGTAGGATTTTCCTTCGTAATTCAAGGTAGCGAGGTCGGCCATTGAAATCTCCTATGGTTGTTGGGGGGTGAGGGCGAGAATCGCCCGGTAAACGTTTTCGAAAAGTTTCGGGAGCTTGTCGGTCGGGACGGCGGAGAAGGCTAGCCGCAAAAGGCCCTTCAGCATGATGGTCCCGGTGCTGTAGTTCTCGAGAAGCTCCACGCGGACCGCTTCCGCATCGACGCCTTTCGGTTTCACGCACATAAAGTAGCCGCTGTTGAACGGCATCGGCTCGAAAGCTTCCCTGTATTCGGGATGTTCGGCGAGGGTCTTCTTGATCACATCGTAGCGTTTCTTGAGCACGGCGTATTTCTGCTCTTTTTCCAAAACGTATTCCGGACTCTTGTAGG
This sequence comes from Hallerella sp., assembly GCA_050872465.1. GTDB lineage: Bacteria > Fibrobacterota > Fibrobacteria > Fibrobacterales > Fibrobacteraceae > Hallerella. The sequence continues at coordinate 153 of JBNMGX010000387.1, read as the reverse complement.
CTTCGAGGAGAATCTTTTGGGAAATGCTCGGTGCGTTCGAGATGTTCCCGCGGATGGCGCCAGCCGCCTTGCTTTCGAGAGCCTTGAGCTGTTCCGGTGTGGCGCCCTTGAATCCGAACGTGATGAATCCGACGCGGAATCCCCAGACGTAAT
>JBNMGX010000386.1:0-2053 GCA_050872465.1 Hallerella sp. | reverse complement strand
GGCCGAGGAAGCCTGTTCGACTTACGGTTATACGCCGTCCCCGAAGTTTCACGAAATTTTTACGAAGTATCACAAGACGCATAACGACGGCGTTTTCGATGTCTATACGCCCGAGATGAAGCTTGCGCGGCACAGCCATATCGTCACGGGACTTCCCGATACTTACGGTCGCGGACGCATTGTGGGCGACTATCGTCGCGTGGCGCTTTACGGAATCGATTTTCTGATTGCCAAAAAGCTGGAAGACAAGGCGAATTGCGGCGATGGGACGATGACGGACGACGTGATCCGTCTGCGCGAAGAGATTTCGATGCAGGTCAAGGCTCTCAAGGAACTGAAAGCGATGGCCGCTTCTTACGGATTTGACATCTCCTTGCCGGCAAAAACGGCGAAGGAAGCGGTGCAATGGCTCTATTTCGGCTATCTCGGCGCGGTCAAGACGCAGAACGGAGCCGCGATGAGCGTCGGGCGGATTTCCACATTCCTCGATATTTACCTGTCGCGCGACCTGGAAAAAGGCCTTATCACGGAAAAGGAAGCGCAGGAGCTGATCGATCATCTGGTGATGAAGTTCCGCATGGTGAAGTTCGCACGGATTCCTTCCTACAACCAGCTGTTCTCCGGCGACCCGGTGTGGGCGACGCTTGAAGTGGGCGGTACGGGCGTGGATGGACGCTCCATGGTGACGAAGAACGATTTTCGCTTCTTGCACACGCTCGAAAACATGGGACCATCTCCGGAGCCGAATTTGACTGTGCTCTATACGAGTCGTCTCCCGGAAAACTTCAAAAAGTACGCCGCGAAAATTTCGATTACGACGAGTTCCGTCCAGTATGAAAACGATGACGTCATGAAGCCGGAATGGGGCGATGACTATTCGATCTGCTGCTGCGTATCCGCAACCCAGACAGGCAAGGAAATGCAGTTCTTCGGAGCTCGCGCAAATCTTGCGAAGTGCCTCCTCTACGCGATCAACGGTGGCGTTGACGAGAAGAGCCTTGAACAGGTCGGGCCGGCGATGCAGCCGATTACCTCGGAATACCTGGATTTTGACGAGGTGATGAAAAAGTACGATGCGATGATGGAATGGCTCGCAGGGCTTTACGTGAATACGCTGAACGCAATTCAGTATATGCACGACAAGTATTACTACGAAGCGGAAGAAATGGCGCTGATCGATACCGATGTCCGTCGCACGTTCGCTACGGGAATCGCTGGTTTTTCGCACGTCATCGATTCCCTCTCGGCGATCAAGTATGCGAAGGTCAAGACGGTCCGGAACGAAAAAGGGATTGTCGTCGATTATGTCACCGAAGGCGATTTCCCGAAGTATGGAAACGACGATGACCGCGCAGACGAAATCGGCGTACAGCTTTTGAAGTCGTTTGTCGATAAGGTTCGCAAGCATCACACTTACCGGAATTCCGAAGCGACGACTTCCATTTTGACGATTACGTCGAATGTCGTCTATGGAAAGGCTACCGGTGCGATGCCCGACGGACGCAAGGCCGGCGAACCGCTTTCCCCGGGAGCGAATCCGAGCTACGGAGCGGAACAGAACGGGCTTCTCGCCTCTCTCAATTCCGTTTCGAAAATTCCGTACCACTGGGCGCTCGACGGCATCAGCAATACGCAGACGATCAACCCCGAAGCTCTCGGCCACAGCGAAGAGGAGCGGGAGAACAATCTGGTCCAGGTGATGGACGGCTACTTTGAACAGGGCGCGCATCATCTGAACGTGAACGTCTTCGGGCGCGAAAAGCTCATCGATGCGATGGAACACCCCGAAAAGGAAGAATACCAGAACTTTACGATTCGGGTATCCGGCTATGCGGTGAAGTTCATCGACCTCACGCGCGAGCAGCAGATGGATGTCATCTCGCGGACGTGCCACGATAGAATGTAATGGTCGAAGGGGTCGTTCACAAAATCGAGACGTTCGGTCTTGTGGATGGACCGGGCGTCCGGTGTGTCGTCTTTTTATCGGGATGCCGGATGCGCTGTCGCTACTGCCACAATCCGGAGACCTGGAAAGTTTCGGGCGGCGAAAAAT
>JBNMGX010000385.1:0-2082 GCA_050872465.1 Hallerella sp. | reverse complement strand
GAAAAAAATCGAGAGCAGCGTCATCCGCGAAGGCGAAGAATACCGCACGTTCGAAAAGAAATTTTCCGATGCGAAAAAAAGCGGCAAGGATTACCGGACAGCAGCCGCAGTCTCGCTCGGGTTCAGCGCGCTCTTTCTCGTTTCCGCAGTCATCTTTTACTTTTAGTCGCCATGAAAAAATTATTCGCCATTCTGCTATTCATCGTCTCGGGATTTGCCACAGGAGAAATCCTACGCGGTTTTCCGCTCTCGGTCACGCTCGTTTCCGGAACGTCCCAACAGGCGGAGTACCTGGGAAGCGCAGGCGACACGCTTTTCCTTGGCGGTTTTATCGCCGACACGTTCACCGTCGTCAAGCTCCAAAGAGAGAGAATCCTGTCGCTCAAGGATTCCGCAGGAAACATTCTGACTTTCGCCGAAGCGGATTCGCTACTCCAAAATTTCCGCGCAGCCTCTTCCCTTTCCGCAGTCGAACCCAAAAACGACTTGGACCTTTCCGAAAAAGCCCTGGTATTTCCTGTTTTCAGCCGTTCCATCGATTCCGCGCTCGCCGAAAGAATCTACGATTTGGAGTTCCAGCTTCTCAAGGAATCGGGTGACCGTGTTTTAAAAGTTTCGGCAAAGGATTTTCCAAAATGCAAGGATTCCCCCTGCATCGCAAACGAAGCGGAAAAACACGGAGCAACCGCTGTCTGGACCGCCGAAATCAAACCGGCAAAGCACCAAGACAGCCTAGACATCCACTTGCACCGCTTCCTTTTCGAAACCAAGTCCCAAAGTTCAGAACGCCTGACTGTTTCGTCAAAACATGCGACAGGCGAACTTCTCGCCAAAGACCGATTTCTTTCCCTCATGCAGAAAATCAAAGGGACCTACCGGGAACCTCCCGCAAAAAAGGACACCAAAAGTTTCATCTTCGTGGAAACTTACCCGGAAGGCGCGAACCTTTCTCGCAAAGGCGAGGACGTCATTTGCCAGACGCCATGCGCATTTGCCGTTGTGGATACGGGCAAGGTCGAACTCGAAGCGTTCTGGAACGTCGAAAAGACGCTGTGGGCAAACAAGGCAACCGTCCGACCGATTCCCGGGGACACCACCAAAATCAACATGCACCTAAAACGCGTCAAGCCCGAAGTGGAAATCCGAACCGTCCCATCCGGCGCAAAAATTTTTTCCGAAACGGAAATCACGCCGAGTTCCCGTCCCATCGGAAAGACTCCGAAAACGCTTTTTTCCGAAGAACCGGGACTGGCAAGCATCCATCTCTGGAAAGAAGGATTCCGGGATTCCGTCATCGAATTCTACGTCAATGCGACAACCAGGACTCAGCTCGACATCCAGCTCACCCCGCTCACGACAACCGAAGAACTCAAAGCCCAAGAGGTTTTCAAAACCATCCAGAAGCGCATTTTCTGGGGGCACCTCGCTCTCGGAACATCCCTAGCCCCGGCGATTGCCGGGGGAATCCTCCTTTACGTTTCCGAAAAGGACCGCGACAAGGCCAAGTCCATCAAGAAAGAGCTAAATATGCCGAGTTCCGGCGGCGGAAAGAACTTTCAGTCCCTGCTCGACAGGAATCACCGCTACGCAGACCGGGCCAAGACGGAACGCTATGTGGGGACGGGATTCCTAATTCTCACCGGTGGACTTCTGGCTACAGGAATCATTCTGTCGTTCTAGGGAGCCTTTTGCGCTTATTTTAGCGTTATCGCCGAGACGCTTTGGATTGCAAGAAACTAAATTATAGCCGATGCGTAAATTTTTGCTTTTACTCCTTGCCGCTACTTCCGCGTTCGCTGCCGACTTTGAACGTTCCAATTGGCATACCCAGACATTTTTCCAGGTTGAACCCTATACGCCCATTTCGTTTCAAGGCGAAGGACAGCTCCTGACCGAAAAGATCGACGAGGACGCGCTCACCGTGCCGATGTCGCTAGGCTTTCTCTTCAGCCCGCTTTTCACTCCGTTCTACAAGGCGGACATTCCTTTCACCGTTTGGCTCGGCGCCCAGTTCGGCGAGTTCCAGTTCGGGGAAATCTCGTCGGGAAAGGATTACCGTTTTAACGGGCAGGAATTCAAGGG
>JBNMGX010000384.1:0-2087 GCA_050872465.1 Hallerella sp. | reverse complement strand
GGACATGGACGCTGTGATCGATCCGGAAATTTCGAAAATCGTGTCGGATAAAAACGGAAAACTTTTTTCGGATATAGAACATGGATGGCTCTTAAAAAATCCGGACGGTTCGGCGGTCTTTGCCGTTCTCCGGCGGAAAGGTTCGGGCGAATCGCTTGCGTTCCATGAAATTCCGAAGTTCACCGTAAAAAAAGTTCCGCTCGAAATCCGGGAACCTCTTGACCCGCAAAAGGTTTTCCGCGATTATCGGGAAACGTTTTCCGGGCATTTTGTACATTTAGACGATACGAATCTGCAAGTCGTCGTCCGCGACAGGGAAATCCAGTTTTCTTACTTGAAGCCCGACCGCGAAGCGCTAGTCTCGATTCCTCTTTTTGACCGCTTGCCCGAAGCGCAGAAACAGTCGGAAATCCAGATGCGGAGGGATTTTTACGCTTACGAATATGCGCTGATGGTCCAGGCTTTTATAGCGAGTACGCGCGGGCTTTTCAACTGGCAGATCTGGCATTGGCTTTCCCGAGACTTGACTTCGGACGCGATGATTCGGGATAGGGAAATCGCAGCGGTCCTCGCTTCGCCGGAACAGGGAAAGTTCGTGCGGATTTTTTTCAAGAACCTGCCGAACGGCTACTCCGTGGAAATGCTTTCGAATGCGCACGGAGCCTTTATGCTGAACATCCGCAGGAATTAGGTCTTGATATGCCCAAGCGGACCGGCATTGCGGACTTGCCCTTGCACACGGGAACGGTTCCCCGGTGGCTTGCCGACCGGATGCGCGATCTGGGGCGTTTGATTGTCGAAGCGATCGTCGAAAACTACGGGCGAAAGGAATTTCTCGTCCGTCTGAGCGACCCGCTGTGGTTCCAGTCCTTTGGCGCGGTCCTGGGAATGGACTGGCATTCCTCGGGGATTACGACGAGCGTGATGTTCGCCTTGAAGCGCGGCTTTTCACAGGTGTCGCGGGAACTTGGAATCTATGTGTGCGGCGGACGAGGAAAGTTTTCCCGGGAGACGCCGACCGAGCTTTTGCAAATCGCGGACAGGACGGGCCTTGACGGAAACTTCCTCTTGCGGGCGAGCAGGCTCTGCGCGAAGGTCGATAATACAGCCATCCAGGACGGCTTCCAGCTTTACCAGCACAATTTCGTCCTGACGGAAGACGGGGACTGGACGGTCGTTCAGCAAGGGATGAACCCGGAAGCGCGCACCGCGAGGCGTTATCACTGGAGTTCGCTAAGCCTCAGGTCTTTCGTGGAGGAGCCGCACACGGCGATCGTCGGAGAAAATCGGGGACGTATCCTGAATCTCACGGATAGAGCGGCGGGGAAGACCCGCGAAGCGATCCTTGCGCTTTCCCATGAAGAAACGTCTCGCGTCATGCGGGAAATTTCGTCCATGGTGAGGCCGAAAACGTCGATTATCGTTCCGGAGCAAACCGACCTGTTCGAAAGCTCGCCGGAACCTGTCCTTGTCTGTTCGGGTCGCGACTGTCGGATGCCCGCACATCATGAAGTCTTGGCGGAAGATGTCGATTTGAAGCGTCTCGGAAGCGTCCTCGCAACAGCCTACGAATCCGCTCCTTCGAATTTTGAAAGCCTGCTGCTCACTCCCGGCCTAGGTCCGCGGACGCTCCAGTCCCTCTCGCTCGTAAGCGAGGTCATCAACGGGACGCCATCGCGTTTTACGGATCCTGCGCGGTATTCCTTTGCCCACGGCGGAAAGGACGGTCACCCTTTTCCCGTTCCGTGCAAGGTCTATGACGAATCGATTCGGGTTTTAGACGATGCCCTCCAGAAGGCGAAGCTCGGCCTCTCGGACAAGATGCGCTGCCTTTCCCGCCTGCACCAGGTGCAGCTGGCCATCGAACAAAACTGCTCGCCGCTTGCGGATTTCGAAAAGACTCTCGAACACGAAAGGCGCCATTCTGCGGAATGGGGAGGTCGCGTCGTCGGCTAGGGCTTCCAGCGGGCAGGTTCCCCGATTTTCGGCGTGAGAACGTCGAAGCCTTTTTCGCGGAGCGCTTGGGCGTTTTTCAGCGGTTCGTTCCAGTCGTGCGTCGAAAGCTTGAACTTGGAATTGTGTACGGT
>JBNMGX010000383.1:0-2095 GCA_050872465.1 Hallerella sp. | reverse complement strand
GTTCCGACAGCCCCGCAAGTGCGGAACGCGAAGTTTCCTTCTGGTTCGGGAAGGAAGATCTCTATGCCTACGAAGCGGTTTCCCAAAAGGCTTGCAAGGTCCTGGGCTAAGTTTTTTTACAAATCACAATCAAGGAGACAAAAACCTCATGCAATGGATCATCAGATATCTGACTTCCTCGATCGGCAAGAAGCAGATTATGGGTTGCACGGGTGCATGCCTTGCGCTCTTCATTTTAGGGCACATGGTCGGTAACCTGCAGCTCATCAACTTGGATCAGTCCGTCGCGCAGGCGCACTACAACGCCTACACGCAACTTCTCACGGGAATGAAGCCCGTCATCTACTTTGTGGAAATCGGCCTTATCGCCCTCTTCCTCATCCATGTGTTTATGGCGGTGAAGCTGAAAATCGAGAACCGCAAGGCTCGCGGTCCGGAAGCTTACGAAGTGAACGCCCGCAAGGGAAAGAAGACTTTTGCGAGCTTTACGATGATCTGGTCGGGAATCTTCGTTCTCGGCTTCGTCATCCAGCATCTGATGGTTCTGAAGTTTGGCGTACACTATCTCTATGAAAACGAATCCGGTGAAATCATTCGCGATATGTGGCTTACGACAATCGATATGTTCGCAAACCCGTTCTGGACGGTTTTCTATCTCGTCAGCATGTTCATCATCGGAATGCACCTGTTCCACGCCATCGCTTCCGCGTTCCAGACCCTTGGGATCGCCCACCAGAAGTGGACGCCGATTATCGAGATTGTCGGAGTCGTCTATAGCGTAGTCGTCGCTCTGGGCTTTGCCTTCGAAGCGGGGTTCAGTTGCTACATCGCCCATCAGGACGGAACGGAAGCGCTCCGGAATGCCGCGCACCAGAAGCAGCTGCTCTTGGAGCAGAAGAAGCAGGCTGAGGAAGAAGCCGCCAAGGCAAAGAAAATTTCCTTTGCCGTTTCCGCAGATGAAATTCAAGTTTCCTACATCGTAGAAGGAGATCGCTAATATGCAACTGGATGCACACATTCCTGGTGGAAACATCTCCGAAAAGTGGACGCGCCACAAGTTCGAACTGAAGCTTGTAAACCCGACGAACAAGCGCAAGTTCAAGGTCATTGTCGTGGGAACGGGCCTTGCCGGAGCGAGCGCAGCCGCCTCTCTCGGCGAACTCGGCTACAATGTCCAGGCGTTCTGCTACCAAGATTCTCCGCGTCGTGCCCACTCGATCGCAGCGCAGGGCGGCATCAACGCAGCCAAGAATTACACGAATGACGGCGACTCCATCTACCGTCTCTTCTACGATACGGTCAAGGGCGGCGACTTCCGCGCCCGCGAAGCGAACGTCCACCGTCTGGCGGAAAACTCCAACTGCATCATCGACCAGTGTGTCGCCCAGGGCGTTCCGTTCGGACGCGACTACGGCGGACTTCTCGCGAACCGTTCGTTTGGCGGAACACAGGTCTCGCGTACGTTCTACGCGCGTGGACAGACCGGTCAGCAGCTCTTGCTCGGCGCTTACCAGGCCCTGATGCGTCAGGTGGCGAAGGGAACAGTCAAGATTTTCCCGCGGCGCGATATGCAGGATCTGGTCGTCATCGACGGAAAGGCTCGCGGTATCGTGGTCCGCAACCTGATTACCGGCGCGCTCGAAAGCTACGAAGCGGATGCGGTTTGCCTTGCGACGGGTGGCTACGGAAACGTCTTCTACCTTTCGACGAATGCGAAGGGCTGTAACGTGAGCCCGGCATGGCAGGCTTACAAGAAAGGCGCTCTCTTTGCGAATCCTTGCTACACGCAGATTCACCCGACCTGCATTCCGGTCACGGGCGATCACCAGTCGAAGCTCACCCTCATGAGCGAATCGCTCCGCAACGACGGACGTATCTGGGTCCCGAAAAAGGTCGGCGATACGCGTCCGGCGAACGAAATCCCGGAAAGCGAACGTTACTATTATCTCGAAGAGCGCTATCCGTCGTTCGGAAACCTCGTTCCGCGTGACGTGGCGAGCCGCAATGCGAAGATGGTTTGCGACCAGGGAATGGGTGTCGGGGCGACAAAGCGCGCTGTCTATCTGGACTTTGCCGATGCCATTAAGCGGATGGG
>JBNMGX010000382.1:0-2101 GCA_050872465.1 Hallerella sp. | reverse complement strand
GTCGAGAGCCTTGACCCACGGCGCTTTCTGGTGCGTAAAGAGCAGCGGCTCGTAAAGATGGAACGTGTAGATGATGTTTGACGAGGGCGGCGGAACGAGATTCTTGACGAATGTCGCACTGTTCCAGCAGACGCCGCCGTAGATGATGGGCGTTTCCGGGGCGTTCTTTCGGATGGTTTCCACGGCCCGGACGATAAGCGCGTTCCAAGGCTCGATAAAGGAAAGGTCGGTCACTTCGTTCAGAAGTTCGAACGCGACGTTCGGGGCGTTTGCGTAGCGAGCCGAAACGCGGTCCCAGAGGTTGAGGAAACGTTCTTGCGCAGAAGCGTTTTGAAAAAGGTTGTTCTTTTCCGAGTTTCCGAAGTCGTTGAAGTCGTAGCCGACTGTCTTGTGCAAGTCGAGGATGACGCTTAATTTGTACGAATTTCCCCATGCGACGGCTCGGTCCAGATACTTGAAGTTTTCGTCGAGAGTTTCTCCGGAATCCTTTTCGAGAAGTTCGTAATCGAAGGGAAGCCGCACATGGTCAAAGCCCCAATCGGCGATTTGTTTAAAATCCTTTTCGGCGATAAACGTCTCGTAGCGGCTTTGCGAGTAATCGCACTGCGAAAGCCAACCGCCCAGATTGATACCCTTGCGAAGATTTGCCATATTGAGCTCTCCGTTAATTTATCTGAAATTACTTTGTACGAAACTTTCGGAATGGGGGCCTTTTCGAAAACCCGCGATGAAATTCCTTTTTCGGCGCGAGGCGGATTTCGTTTTCGTTTATCAGGATGCGGCCCTGGCGGAAAAGCCCGCCGATGATTTTCTTGAAGGCTTTTTTCGAAACGCCGAATTCCTGCTGGATTTCTTCGGGCGTGCTGTTGTCCGAAAAGGGGAGCGAGCCTCCGGCTTCTTCGAGCTTTTGCATGATGGTCTTTGCGTTGTCCATCGTCGCATGGTAGCCGATAGGTTTTAGGCTCAGCGAAATCCGCCCGTCTTCGCGGATGTTCTGGATGTAACCTTCGCCCACGTCGCCGATTTCAAAAGTATCCGTGTTGGTCGGGTCGAGGTGCAGCCTGCCGGAATAGCGGTAGTTGATGAGAAAATCGACAAAGTCCGGGGCGACGTCATAGACGGCCAGTTCGACTTTCTGCGAAATGTGGAGGTCCCGCGTATCGCGGTCGATAAAGGATTTGATTTTTTCGGTGGCGACGATTCGGGCGGTGCGCTCGTCTTCGAGGATGAATACGACGCAGCGGTCTCCCGGTCGGAGCGTCCCGAGCTGCTGCTTATACGGCAGGAGCAGGTCCTTGTCGAGGCCCCAGTCGAGAAATGCGCCGATATCGTTTACATCCTTGACTTCCAGGACGGCAAATTCCCCGACCGTTGCATAGGGTTTCTGCGTTGTCGCGATGGGACGTCCGTCGTTATCGACGTAGATGAAAACTTCCAGCTCGTCGCCTTCCCGCAAATCCTGCGGCGCTTTCGATGTCGGCAGCAGGACGCGCCCGCCGCTTTCGACTTCCAGGTAGAAGCCTTGCGGCTTTTGGCTTTCGACGCGGGCGTATTCAAATTGACCAATGTGCATAGTGACCTCGGGGAAGAAAGTTAGAAAAGGATTTGATGTGGAATGTTTAGGGGATTGGGGAATAGTTGATAGTTAATAGGAATCAGGAGACAGGAATGAGGAATTCGGAATGCGGAATTCGGAATGAGGAATTCGGAATTCGGAATGCGGAATGAGGAATTGGCGTTTTAGCGAACTGTAAGTTGTAAGGACTCAGTTGATTGGAGGGACGAGGGACACGGTAAGAGAGGCGTCTGAGCGGACAGAAACAACTCGCTAACCTGTCATTATCGGGCTCGACCCGATAATCTCTGAAAAGGGATTCCCCGATCAAGCCGGGGAATGACAGCGTACCGAAAAGGGATTCCCCGATTAAGTCGGGGAATGACATCCTTATCAAAAAGGAGATTCCCGTGTCTGTGTCCGCCGCGGCGGACAAGCACGGGAATGACAGAAGAGAGGAATGAGCGCAGAGCTTGTCATTATCGGGCTTGACCCGATAATCTCGGATTCCCGCATCCCGCGTTCCGCATAGCGTGTCCCTCGTCC
>JBNMGX010000381.1:0-2120 GCA_050872465.1 Hallerella sp. | reverse complement strand
GTCCGCGTCAGCTCGCTCCGCTCGCACTCCGAATCGGTCTGGTTCGAAACGGAACGCCCGGTCTCTGTCGAAGAAATCCGCAATGCGCTGAAAAACGCTCCCGGCGTAACCCTCAAGGACGACCCGCAGAACTACGTCTATCCGATGCCGCTCGAAAGCGCGGGCAAGGACAATGTCTTCGTCGGTCGCATCCGCAAGGACCTCGCCGACGACAACAGCAACACGCTCTGGCTTACCGGCGACCAGATTCGCAAAGGCGCCGCGCTCAACGCCATCCAGATAGGCGAACTGCTCTAAGCCCTTACGGAAAAATTCAAGCCTCGCTTTCGCGAGGCTTTTTTGATTTTCAAGATTGGAAAGACATCAGGTTCCGCAGGTCGAAACGTCGAAATCGTTCGGTCCCGCATTGGAAAGCCCGAGCCGTTCGAGGATTTCGAAATCGCCCCGAATCGTCGTTCCGCTGGTCGTGAGCATGTCCCCGGTGATGCTTGCGCTTGCGCCCGAAAGGAAAGCCTTTGCGCCGAAGTCCGCCATAATCTTTCGGCCCGCGGCAAGACGGATGTTCGCTTCGGGATTGATGTAGCGGAAAAACGCGATTGTACGCATCAGGTCCGCGGCGGAAATCTGTTTCAAGTGTTCGAGCGGCGAACCGGGAATCGGCATCAGGGCGTTGATGGGAATCGAATAGACTTCGAGTTCGGCAAGGCTTATCGCCATATCGAGCCGGTCTTCCCAGGTCTCCCCCATCCCGATGATTCCCCCGGAACAGATGCACAGGCCTTCGTCCTTCACCATCTGGATTTCGCGAATCTTGTCTTCGTAGGTGTGCGTCGTACAGATGTTCGGGAAGTTGCGACGGCTCGTTTCGATATTGTGGTGATAGCTGGTGACGCCCGCCTGGTGCAGACGGTGAAGCTGCTCCCGCGAAAGAAATCCCATGCTCGCGCAAAGTCCGATTTTCAGCGTGCGGTGCATTTCCTCGAAAGCCTCGATCGCCGCGTCAAAGTTCTTTCCCGTCAAGGCTCGGCCCGCGGTCACAATCGCAAAGCGGTTCACCCCCATCCGGGCGTTGCGGGTCGCTTCGGCGAGAATCCTTTCCTTGGGAAGAAACGGATACTCTTCGCAACCGGTCTTGTTGTGCGCCGACTGGGCGCAGTACTTGCAGTCTTCGGGACAGCGCCCGCTCCGACCGTTGATGATCGTGCACAGATCGACATGGTTGCGCCGAAAGTGCTTCTGGATCCAGCCGGCGCCTTTTTCCAGTTCTTCGAGGTCGCAGGTGAGGAAAAACGAAAGGTCGTCCCCGCGGCGGATACGGTGACCGTCGATAATCCGCTGCGCAAGTTCCAAGAGATCCACGTTTGCCATAGAATCGCTCCTTATTGCTGTTCTTTTCCCGGCAAATCTTCTTTTTTGAAAACGAGAGTCTTCCCATCGGAAGACGCATCGATTCCAATCGTCGAAAAGTCCGTAAAGGTCCCGAGCAGAAGCCCTTCGGAAAGCTCGTCCTCCACCAGTTGCTGGATGCTCCTGCGGAGCGGCCTTGCGCCGAGAGCCGGATCGTATCCGTGTTCCGCGATGACTTCCTTCGCCTTTTCGGTAAATTCGAGCAGGATGCCGCGTTCCGAAAGGTTCTTCTGGACATTGCCCAAAAGAATATCGACAATCCGGATAAGGTCCGACCTGTTCAGGCTGCGGAACACGATCTGGTCGTCGATGCGGTTCAGGAATTCCGGGGAGAAGACGTTCTTCGCCTCTTCCCGGATCGTCGTCTCCATGCGTTCGAAGTCATCGCTTTCCGAGAGCTTGGTAAAGCCCATGCCCGCGCTGTGCTTGACTTCACGCGCTCCGACATTCGACGTCATGATGATAATCGTGTTCTTGAAATTGATCTTCCGACCGAAACTGTCCGTCAGTTGCCCGTCGTCGAGAATCTGGAGCAACAGGTTATACACATCGGGGTGCGCCTTTTCGATTTCGTCGAGAAGGACCACGGAATACGGACGCTTGCGAACCTTCTCGGTCAGCTGTCCGCCGCCTTCCTCGTAGCCGACATATCCCGGAGGCGCTCCGATCAGACGGGAAATGCTATGCTTCTCCATGTATTCGCTCATGTCGAT
>JBNMGX010000380.1:0-2127 GCA_050872465.1 Hallerella sp. | reverse complement strand
GAAGAGGATTCGCTCCGCAAGTCCATTTCGGGATGGATCGGGCTTTATGCGGAACCCGTCGATTGGAAAAAGTATATTTCCGTCAAGGAAGTTCGGGAAGGCGAGGGAAATATCGCCGGTGTGGAAATCCCGCTTTTTGACGGGGTTGATTTCAACGTGACGATTCCCGACTTCTTTACGACGGACGCTTGGCTTGATGAAGGTATCCGCTCTTTGCAAGGTCTGATTTCTCTCCGCTTGGAACGGCGGGTCTTGGAAAAGCAATATGAACTTCTGTCGGGCGAATTACGTTCCACGAGCCAGAGAGTCAACCTTTTTGAAAAGGTGAAAATTCCCGAAGCGAAGGAGAACATTCGCACAATCAACATTTTCCTTTCCGACCAGCAGATTTCGGGCGTCGCCCGTTCCAAGCTTGCCAAGGGAAAGGCGAATGCCAGGCTTCTCGCCGAAGAAGGAGCTGCCGCATGATTACTCCGATGAAAAAGGTGACGATTCTCTGCCTGGATTCCGACCGGCAGAAATCGCTTGAAAAGCTCCGTGACATGGGCATTTTGCATGTGACCCCGCTGAAAAATCCGACGGGAAGCGAGTTGAATGTCGCTAAAAATGATATGCTTCGTGTCCAAAAGGCTTTGGAAGCGATTCCGGATGCCAAGAAAAAAACGGATGCATTGGACTCTGTTTCGGGAGAAAGCGTCGTCGCAGAAGTGCAAAAGCTTCTCGAAAAGCGCAAGAATGCGGAAGACCGTCTTTCCGATGCGGAAACAGCCATTTCCCGGTATGATGTCTTCGGCAATATCGATCCGGAAAGCGTTCGTTTGCTGGAAACTCGTGGAATTTTTGTGAGGCTTTATATTGCTCCGCATGGAGTTCCGCTTGAAGTCGATGGCGACGCGACGGTTTGTTCGTTTGCGGAAAATTCGGACGGCATGTGCTACGCAGTCTTGAATTTCGGCTCCGAACCTGCCAAGGTGAAAACGGCAGCGACGCCGCTTGCGCTCCCTGCTCATTCTCTTGAATTTTACCGTCGGGAAGAATCCGAGGCTAAAGCGGATTTGAGTGCGGTGGAAGCTCGCTTCGCGGAACTTTCCCGCGAAAAAGGGAAAGTCAAGGAACGCCTTCTCGAAGCGACCGATGCCTATACGTTCGAAGAAACGTCGGCGGGAATGCTGTCTTCGGACTTGCTTGCGGCGATTCAGGGCTTTTGCCCGGCGTCTCGGGTTGCGGAACTTTCGAGTGCTGCCAAGTCGGAAGGCTGGGGGCTTCGGATTGAAGAACCTTCGGAAGAAGATAATGTCCCGACGCTTCTTTCCTATAACAAGCTTTCCCGTCCGATGCAATTCCTCTATGATGTTATCGGAATTGCTCCGGGCTATCGCGAAGTGGATGTTTCGAGCGTCTTCCTATGCTTTTTCAGCGTTTTCTTTGCGATGATTCTCGGGGATGCTGCTTATGGTCTTCTTTTCCTCGCGATTACATTCATCATGCGTCGAAAGATGCCGAAGGCAAATCCGGCTGGATTCCATTTCATGTATCTGATGAGCGTGATGACGATCTTCTGGGGACTTGTCAATGCGAGTTTCCTCGGGCTTTCGCCGGAAATGGCTCATTGGAGCTATTATCTGGATCTGACGAATTACGGCTTTTTGCCTGAGCCGATTCGGAATGCGATGCTGTGGATTCGCTCGTATGCACCGGCGGATCCGGCGAAGTTCGCCGTTTACCAGGAATGGGTTTCCGGCCTTTCATTCTTCCCGGAATCCTTTGTTCCCGTTGAAGCTGGCGAGTCCCAGATGCAGCATATCCAGCTTTTCTGCTTCTGCATCGCGGTCGTGCACCTTTCGATTGCCCATGTCTGGAATATCATCGTTCGCCTAAAACGCAAGGATTCCACGTTCATGGCGCAGGTCGGTTGGCTGCTTTGCTGCTGGTGCATGTTCCTTCTTGCGAACAATATGGTTCTCGGAATGAAGATGCCCGGATTTATGGTGCCGATGTTCATCACGGCAGTGGTGTTGCTCGTCCTGTTCTCGGTGCCGCCTAGCCGCTTGAAGCAGGAATGGATTTCGATTCCGATGCTGGCCTTGAATATCGTGAACAGCTTTACCGATGTCATCGGTAAAGCTG
>JBNMGX010000379.1:0-2128 GCA_050872465.1 Hallerella sp. | reverse complement strand
GTATCCAAGCTTGGATGTTTTCAACAAGGAGCTGAAGAAAAACGGCATCACGGAAAAGCAGATCAACGAACGGATTGAGCAGCAGCTCCAGAGCGATCTCCTCCTCGAAACGAAGGTTCCCTATCCGGCGGAGCCGACCGAAAAGCAGGTTGCCGCTTACTGGGAGCTGAACAAGGGAAAGGTTCCCATCAACGATACGATCAGCGGCGCACGCATTCTCCTGAAGAACAAGAAGGGCGAATCGAAGCAGGCGATTGCGGACAAGAAGGAGCTTCTGAAAGGGCTCGCTGCGCAGGTCCGTCTGGGCAAGGCGAGCTTTGCCGTTCTCGCGGCGCAGTATAGCGACGATGCCGATGCGAAAAAGACAGGCGGCGTGATGAACAAGTTCGTCGCGAAGTCCAAGGGCGCGGATTTTGAAAAGGCGATAGGCAAGCTTTCCGTGGGCGACATCTCGGACGTGTTCTCCACAAGCGAAGGTCTCCAGATTTTCATGCTCACCGAAAAGAACGATGGCAAGTTTGAAAACTACAAGGTGCAGATCGACTACATCTTGCGCGTGCAGGCGGAACAGGAACGCCAGATGAAAATCAAGAGCTACCTCGACGAACTCGCGAAGAAATACACGGTCAAGTACCTGAACAAGGACTACACGCCGGAAAACGCAATCGGAGGAGCCAAGTAATGGCTGCAACTTCGCATACAGGGCTTGCCGAACTCCGCGTGAGAATCGACAGGCTCCGGGGGTATCTTTGACCTCGGGTCTAAAGAGGTTGAACTTTCCGTTTTAGAAAAACAGTCCGGCGACCCGGAACTCTGGAATGACCAGGAGAAGGCGCAGGCCCTTCTCAAGAAAATCACTTCGCTGAAAAAAATCATCACCGAATGGAACGAAGCGTCCTCTTCGTGTGACGATCTCTCCGAGCTTTACGAGATGGCGAAGTCCGAACCGGATTCCCAGGAGCTTTTCGACAGCGTCGAAAAGGAGTACGGGGAACTGGTCAAGCGGGTCGATGAAATGGAATTTCGCCGGATGCTTTCCGGACCGGACGATGCGTGTCCTGCGCTGCTTTCGATTCATCCGGGGGCAGGCGGTACCGAGGCTCATGACTGGGCAGAAATGCTTTTCCGCATGTATAAGCGTTTTCTCGAACGCGAAGGCCTGGACTTCAAGGTTATCGATGTGCAGGAAGGCGAAGAGGCGGGAATCAACAGCGCAACGATTGAAATCAAGGATGAATACGCCTACGGACTTCTCCGGTCGGAAATCGGTGTGCACCGTCTTGTCCGGATCAGCCCGTTCGATGCGAACGCTCGGCGGCACACGAGCTTTTGCGCGGTGTTCCTTTACCCGGAACACGAAGACGTCCAGTTCGAAATCAATCCGGCGGATATCCGCGTGGATGTCTATCGTTCGTCGGGTGCCGGTGGGCAGTATATCAACAAGACGGATTCCGCAGTCCGCATGACGCACATTCCGACGGGAATTGTCGCGAGCTGCCAAACGGAACGTTCGCAAATCCAGAACCGCGCTACCGCGCTCAAGATGCTCACGACGATGGTCGCCGAACATTACCGGCAGGAAGAAGAAGCGAAACGCGATGCACGTCTTGCCGAAAAGAAGAAGGTGGAATGGGGTTCGCAGATTCGGAGTTACGTTTTACAGCCTTATCAGCTGGTCAAAGATTTGCGTACAAACGAAGAGACTTCGGATACGGCGGGCGTTCTCGATGGAAAGATCAAGCCGTTTATCAACGCCTATCTGCTGAGCGCGTCCCAGGCGGATGCTGCGACAAATTAGTTTGTGTGAATTTCTGGTCGAAAAGCTGCGATGGTGCACATCGTGGCTTTTTTCGCAAAGAGGCTTGCGTTACGATTTGATATCATTCCCCGGCTTGTCGACCGGGGAATCCCTTTTCCGAGATTATCGGGTCAAGCCCGATAATGACATGTTGCAAAGAACGGCAATGACAGGTTAGCGAGCTTGCCGAGCTAAGCCAGGTATTCAGAGCTTAGTTGGGAGAACTTAGAGCTTAGAATAGTGGACGTCTAGGTTTAGGGAACAGGGACTAGGGAATAGTCTGCAGACGTCTAGGCTTTTGGGAAGCGGGGACCTGAAGCGAACTAAATT
>JBNMGX010000378.1:0-2130 GCA_050872465.1 Hallerella sp. | reverse complement strand
TCCAATTTCTTGAATTATTATCACCTCAATCCTCTACGTCTTTACAAGAAAAATTCCTTTTCGCGGCTATGCGTTTCGGCAGGGGTCCTGCCAAACTTCACCGAACCCGAAGAAAAAAATTTTACGTCGGCATTCACACGATTCGCACAGATCAACTCCCGGAGATTCATTCGATTCATCTTGGATATTCTGGAAAACGGCTTCCCAAGCAATTACACGGAAGAAGAATTCCGAATGCTCCAAATGTTCCGATACACTTTTTGGGGAGAATCAAAACGGTTTGAAAGCGTAAAAGCCAGTATCGATGCGATTCTTCAAAACAAGGTTCTCTGCAAGGAACTTTCCGACCTCTTGAAATTCAACTACGAAAAAATTGACTTCATCGATGCGCCCATCGGTCTTGATTTCGAATGTCCGTTGGATCTATACTGCTCCTATTCCAGGGATCAAATTTTAGTCGCCTGCGATTTTTTAAGGACAAGTTCCATGCGGGAAGGAGTCAAATATCTCGCCGACAAAAAACTTGATCTGCTTTTTGTCACATTGGACAAATCCGAAAAGGACTATTCCGAAACGACACGTTACAACGACTATTCAATTAGCGAAACGCTTTTCCATTGGCAGAGCCAAAGCACGACATCCGACACATCCGAAACGGGAAATCGCTACATCAACGGGCATCATTTCGGAAACCAGGTCGTTCTCTTTGTCCGCGAAAGCAAAAAAGATGCGGAAACCGGTGTGACGCCAACATATACATGCCTCGGAAAGGTCCAATGCGTCGCCCATGAAGGTTCAAGTCCCATCAACATCACATGGAAACTGGAGAATCCTATCCCGGCAAAGTTCCTGAAAACGACAAACAAGATGATGGTCGGGTAAAAAAAATCCCCGAGAAAAAATCCCAGGGAAAAACTTCAAACGTCTAAAACAACGTTAGAACCAGCGCCACGTAATGCCCAGAGTCACGACATCGCGGTACTGCGTATCCTCGTCGATGTCCTTGTCGTAAGCGAGGTCCAGTCCCACGCTCAGAACGATCAGCGGGGCAATTGTCACGTCGAGCCTGTTTTCCCACTTGCCGTCGATTTCGTCAAAGCCCTTGAAGTTCACAAACGCCCAGAGGCGCGTCTTGAACGAAGCGAGCGACGAGAACCCGATCTTGTATTCGGTTACGCTTTCGAGGCCCGGTTCGTCCTTGAACTTTTCAAACTTTTTCGTGTCCTTGTCGTCCGCCCAGCCGTAACCGTCCGAGAAAGTCATGCGGTTCGCAAAGGCGATTCCCTGACGGAAATTGTCGTTCGGCGCATAGGCGACACCGGCCATTTGGGTAAAGTAGCCCGGATCCATGAAGCACGAAACCGGAGTCCTCGACGAATCGGTATAGGTGTAGCTTTTGGAAAACTGAGACTCGAAGCGCAGCCCGGCGTAAGGTTCAAACGGCTTGAAATCGTTTTCCGAAGCGGTCGTTTCGATGAAAATCTTGTCGCTCGTCTTGCGGGTGCCTGCGCCCTTGCGGTAGGTCTGTCCCCATTCGAGCTTGACGACATTCCGCCAGTCGATATGCGAAAAATGAGCCGTCACGTCGGCATCGTACTTGAGAATCCAGACGTTCGTGTTCACACCGTCCGAACCGTTGTTCCAGTTGCTGTAATGCTGGCGCGTATATTGGAGGGACGCGAGGACATCGGCATTCCAGTTCGAAGGAAGGGCGTCGGAGAACATACCGTCTTCGGCAAAGGAAGAGGCGGCGAAAAGGGAAACGGCAAGAGCCAAAGATTTAATCGGTTTCATGAGATTAAAGTTAGTTTAGTCGGAAAGAATCGTAAAGCCCAGACTTTCGAGCATGTGACGGAATGCAAACTGACCTTTGCCTAGGCGAACCTTATAGGCGACCGGTTCCCTGCGGACCGGATAGCTGTTGCGCAGTTTTTCAAAGTCTGCGATATTTTGCTTGAGTGATTCCGAATCCCTTGAAATATCGTAGGTTTCGAGGACGAATTTCCGCGCGAGAGCTTCCCCGTCACGAATTTCGCAAGCTTCCAAAACCGGCAAATCCGACAGAAGTTCCACCCGAAAATTCTTGAGAGATTCCGCGTCAAAAAAGCGGGCGAAGGCTTGCACGATCTG
>JBNMGX010000377.1:0-2149 GCA_050872465.1 Hallerella sp. | reverse complement strand
GGAAAACGAAACGGTAAAATCAAGGTTCCTCTTTCTGCAGATTCCGACATCCGGGTCCTGAAATTCAAGGATTTCCGACCGGTCGGTCTTCTTCCCGTAAAAAGCGGATTCTTTTATGACAGCGTTTCCGCCGCCGAGGACGTGCGTTACCTTGTGTACAATGCGCGAGCCTTTCGGAAGCCTGCTGTTATCGAGGCTGTCCCGGCAAAAATCGACGGCGTTCTGGAAGACATCGCTCGGATTTCGTCAAAGACCGAATACCTGATTGTCGCCCCGGAAGCGTTCCAGGTTCCAGCCGTGGAACTCGGGCGTTTTCGCTCCGAAGGCAAGGCTTTCAAAAGCTACCGGACTGCGGTCGTTCTCGCGGAAGATATTTACCGGGCGTATTCCGGCGGGGCGAAGGATCCCGTTGCTATCCGGAACTACCTGGCTTACGCTCGGAGCGTCTCTCCGAACCTGACATCGGCCGTTCTCGCCGGAAACGGAAACTTTGACTATCGCGGATTCCATTCGGGTTACAAGACAAACTGGCTTCCGCCCTTTGAAAAGGAAAACGCCGTCGTGGAGGACTTCTTTGCGGTTCTCGATTCCGGGGAACAGGTTTTGTTCGGCGAATACGACTTGGATTTGAATATCGGGCGATTGCCACTCGCGAGCGTTGCCGATTTCAAGGCTTACAATGCGAAAATCGAAGAACATGAAGGCGTAAAGCTTGCGGATAATTCCTCTTGGCGAAATTCTCTGATTATTTCGGCGGACGATGCCTGGACGGGTTTCGCACCGGACTACATCGAGCATACGGCTTCGGGGGAGGATCTCGCGCGGACGCTTCTCGCCCGGTCGGAAACCGAAAATTACCATCTGGACATCAAGAAAATCTATCTGCTGGATTATACGGCGGATGCTTCGGGGCAGAAACTTCCCGCAGCGACGGATCTTATCAACCGCATCAACCAGGGCGCTCTTTTCACCATCTATTTCGGGCACGGGTCGATTTCGGACTGGGCCTTCGAAGGGCTGATGAAACCGTCCTATGTGTCGAGCCTTTCTAACGAATCCCGCTATACCATTCTCGGGTCGTTTTCGTGTACGGTGGGACGCTTCGACAAGGGCGACGAGACTTCGCTTTCCGAAACGTTCATCCAGGCTTCCCGCCGCGGAGCGATAGCCTCGATCGGAGCTACCCGCGAAACCTTTGGTTCCTACAATCG
Organism: Hallerella sp.; assembly: GCA_050872465.1. GTDB lineage: Bacteria > Fibrobacterota > Fibrobacteria > Fibrobacterales > Fibrobacteraceae > Hallerella. The sequence continues at coordinate 938 of JBNMGX010000377.1, read as the reverse complement.
CGTCTTCGCCAAATCTTTCGTCATGAATTCCCTGTTCCCTTCGGGGCAGACCCTGGGCGAGGCTTACCGCCTGTCCAAAAGCGCAACGCTTCTGCAGGGGAAAAGCCAGCGGCAGAACAACGAGCGTTACGTTTTGCTCGGAGAGCCTGTCGTCCAGATGCCAAGTTCGGGACTTTCCGTGAAGCTCGACCAGAAAGTCGATACGATTCGCGCGCTTGACAGCATGGAGCTTTCCGGTTCCGTTGCGGGGATTTCAAGCGGGACGCTTCATCTTTCGATTTTGGAACAGAGCTACGAAAAGAAGCTGAGCGAAGCCCCGGCTCGGGACGATTCGGTCGCGGTTCTTTACGACGGGGCGCAAATTTTCAGCGAGGACATGGATATTCGGGACGGAAAATTCTCGGTCCGCTTCATCACGCCGCGGAAAATCGCTTTCGGGGATACGGCTGCGGAAATACGCCTTTGGGCCAGCGGAAATTCAAACAGTTCCGTGGGGCGCTTTTTGGTTTCGGGAATTTCGATTTCCGGGACATCTCCTTACGCGGATTCCATCATCCGAAACGATTCGCTCCCGCCGGACATCCGGATTCAGAGCTGTCTCTCGCCGTCATCGGGATCGTCCTTTTCGGAAGGGGAAACGGTTACGCTCGCGTCTCCAGCCTGCCTGCAGGTGACGGTTTCGGATTCCACGGCAATCGATTTCCGCGAAGAGGCGGACGAGGGAATTTCTTTCGAGGTCTCGGGCGAAGCCGCTTCCGCTTCTCCGTTCCATCCGTATCCCTATCTGGAACAGTCGAGCAAGAAAGCCGTCGCCCGCATGACTTTTGGCGAAAGCCGGTATCCGGCGGGAACTTACACGTTCAAGGTCGCGGCGCAGGACATCATCGGAAACGCGGCGACAAGGACTGTCAAGGTTCGCATCACGGACGGCCTTGTCG
>JBNMGX010000376.1:0-2155 GCA_050872465.1 Hallerella sp. | reverse complement strand
CTTTCGGCGCTGGCGCTTGGCCTTGTCGTTCTAGGTATCGCGATGCGGACCATCTAGTGCACGCCGTCGGCGTTTCCTAGGGGAAGCGTCGCATACCATTTTTGGATTTTTTCTTGGACTTCCGGGGAAAAGTTCGGCTTGTTGTCGAGGATTTCTTCAGCGACTTCGAGCATTTTCTGGATAAGATTCTTGTCGTGGATCCAGTCGAACCAGCGGAAAACCCAGGCTCCGCTCTGTTCGGAACCTTCGAGGTTTCCCGCTCCGCGTTCCTCCATATCCATTTCCGCAATAACAAATCCGTCTTCGGTGGATGCGAAGCGTGACAGGCGTTCGTGGGCGGGATTGCTTTCCGAAACGAGCAGAAAGCACCAGGCTTCCTTTTTGCCGCGGCCAACGCGTCCGCGCAGCTGGTGCAGCTGGGCAAGCCCGAACCGGTCCGGATTTTCGATGACCATCAGGTTCGCTTCGGGGACGTTTACGCCGACTTCGATAACAGTCGTTGCGACTAGTACCTGGAGATTTCCTTTAGCGAATTCCCCGAGAATTTCATCGCGTTCCGTTTCGTCCATCTGCCCGTGAATCATCCCGACTTTCCACCGTGTCGAAAAACTCGAAAGTTCTTCGGCGACTTCGGCGGCGCTTTTTGCGGCTCCTTCTCCGTCGAGTTCCACGCGGCTTACGACCCAGTAGCAGCGGTTTCCGTTTTCCACTTCGCGGAGGAGGAAGTTTTTCATGTCGTCGCGTTTTTCCGGGGAGACCAGGCGAGTTTTTACAGGCTTTCGGCCCGCCGGTTTTTCGCTCAGGACAATCGGGGTGAGGTCTCCGTAGAGCGTCATGGCGAGGCTTCGCGGGATGGGTGTCGCGCTCATCACGAGCAGGTCGGGATAATGCCCCTTGGCAAGAAGGGCTTCTCGCTGGTTTACGCCGAAGCGGTGCTGTTCGTCGATGACAATAAATGTCAAGTTCTGGAAGAGAACGTCTTTGGAAAAAAGCGCATGGGTTCCGATGACCACCTGCGTCATTCCCATTTGCAGCTCCCCGGAAATCGTCTTTTTTTCTGTTCCGCTGCATGCGCCGAGGAGAAGTGCGGTGCGAATCCCCGCCGCATCGAAAAAAGGCTTGATACTTTTGTAATGTTGCCTTGCGAGGATGTCTGTCGGGACCATGAGGGCGCACTGTTCACCGCATTTGGCAACGGCGAGCATGGAAAGCATGGCGATGACGGTCTTGCCGCTGCCGACATCTCCCTGGAGCAGCGCATGGAACTGTTTCTTTCCGCGGAGACCTTCGCAGATTTGGCGGATAGCGTTTTCCTGTCCGGTGGTCAGGGAAAAGGGCAGGGAGCGTTTTGCGTCCTCGATTACTTGCGGATCGATCTGCCTGGATTTTCCTCGCACGACGAGGCTTCGACGGCGCACATCCATCCGCAGGCAGAAGGGGAGAAGTTCCAATTTTTTCAGCTGCATCTTGGCCTGCATCGCTTCGGCAAAAGTCTTCGGCAAATGCAAACGTTTCAGGTTTTCGAGAACGGGCAAAAGTCCCATGAATTCCGTAAGTTCGGTCGGCGGAGCGTTGGGAATGGACAGGTTCGGGAGCGCAAAAATCTTTGCATATAAATTTCGGAAAAATCTCTGTTCGATTTTTGCCGCATGTTCCGCTTCCGTGATGGAGTAAACCGGTTCGATTCCCCCGGAAAATTCCTCGCCCTCTTCCATCCTTTGCATTTCGGGGTGCACGAGCTGGAGACCGCGGAAGTCTCCGAGTTTTCCGATGACGCACCAACGGGAGCCGACCGTGATGGCGCTCGACCAGTGCCGTGCCGCGCGGAAAAAGACAAGGCTTACTTCTCCCGAACCGTCGTTCAGGACCGCGATGAAGCGGGAAGTCCTTCCGCGGACAAGCCCGGCGCGGATGATCTTTCCCATAAAAATGACGTTTTCCCCGGCGCGGCTTTCTGTGATTTTGTTTAGGCGCGTTCTGTCCAACCATGTACGCGGAACGTTGTACAGCAGGTCGGAAACGGAATGAAGACCGGAATCGGAAAGAGCCTTGAGTCTTTTGGGACCAAGCCCCGGAAGCGAAGAAAGATCCATGGGATTAATATAGGAATTTGGAGCGACCTGTCGGCCTGTCTGCCGACAGGCAGACCAACCCG
>JBNMGX010000375.1:0-2157 GCA_050872465.1 Hallerella sp. | reverse complement strand
AGCGTGGACGGTTTGCGGAGCGAGACATATTTGGCTACAGGCCTGGTAAGTGAAGTCGATGTTTGTCGTGCTGGTGTCGTAATCGGCTGCGATATTTTTCACCGGAATCTGGACCAGGAAAGTTCCCTTGAAAACCAGATTTTCAAGGTCCAGCGCTTCGCTGTATTCCTTGATTGGATCGGGCCATATCGGTTCGTCGAATTCGATTCCGCGGGCTCTGATGTCTAGGGTCGAAGGCTTTAAAAATTTGTCGGCGGCGATGTTCGCGTTGACATGCCAGCCTTCGGGTATGGAAACCCGGACATTTACCAGCGTTCCCTGGATCGTTTTTTCCGACGGATAGGAAATTTCTATCTGCGGCGGTGTCATGTTGTTGAGCGACACGAAGCCAAAATCGTCTGCACCTGCGAAGCTGCAGAAAAGTAAAATGAAAAAAATGAGCGATTTCTGCAACCGAACGGTTGCCAAATTTGCCATTGGTCGATTTTTCAAACCGGGACTCCTTTTTGATTCCTATTTTTACGGATGTCGCTTTTTGTCTGCTCCCGAATTTGGTCAGGAGTTATATGGCCTCCATTCAAGGGCCTGTTCGAAATCAAGATATATTGAGCTTTTGGAATCGGCATCGGTTTCAAATTTACAAATTGTGTCTGCATAAAATGCACGGAGCCTGTTCAATCCAGGATTTGATGCAAAATGTTTATATCCGGCTGCATACGCATTTTGAGGAAGTCCGCACCTTGGAAAATCCAGCGGGATGGCTGATTCGGGTTGCGGAAAACATCTGCCACGACGAGTTCCGGCGCCTGTACCGGACGCAAAATGTCTGTGAAAAATTTTTCCGGTATGATGCCCGGCGCGATGAACAGAGCCGGACGCAGCTAGAAAACGAGCGCCAGGTGAACTCCTTTCTGGACCTTCTGTCTCCGAATCTGGGAACGCTTGTCGAACTGCATTACCTGAAAGGCTTCTCCATCAACGAACTTTCCGAAATTTCGGGGATTTGCCGTTCGACAGTCGCCAAAAAACTGGTTCTCTCCGTGGGAAAAATGCGGAAAAAAGTTTTGGAGCAGGTAAAGGCTTCCTGAATTTTGGTAATATTAAAGGGTGAAGTTCTGGCTCCGCTCTTTGTTGATTCTGAGCGTATCGTGCGCTTTTGCCGCAGATACGTGGAAAAACTTTGCTAGGTCCGATTCCATTTACGCATCGACGCTTTCGGGCAAGATGCTTGTGCTGGGAACGGACGGAGGCGTTCGCTTTGTTTCACCGGACGGTTCGACGGATGTGTTTACTTCGGCAAACGGTTTGGAAGCTTCGGATATTCGGGGCGTCGTGCGGACCGCTTCCGGGGAACTGCTCGCCGTTTCTTCCCAGGGCATCGTTTCGAAATTTCTCGGTAATCGGCGGTTTTCCGTCTTGAACCGCTCTTTCGCCTCGACTTCGTCGGAACTGCAGTCTGGTCTTGCGGAAATTGCGGATTCCATTCTCGTCCTAGGCTTTCGAGATAAGGTCGCTTTTTTCGATATCGCCCGAGAAAAGTCGCTGGTAAGCCTTTCACGGATCGGGAATGTTTCCCTGAAATCGACATCTCCTTCGGCGATGCTTATCCATGGCGATTCGCTTTTTGTCGCTCTCGGTTCGGACGTCTATCTGCGACGAATGTCGTGGAAAAATTTGTCCGAAGACGTCCTGTTAGCGGATCCCGCATCGTGGACATTTGTCGGAAATTTTCACGGCAAGGATTCAACGGCTGCGGCCATCACCCGGCTATCGTTTTCAAGTGGAACGTTGCGGGCTGATTTTGACGAAACGCTTTCCGTTCCCGTTGCAAACGGCGACACGCTTTCCCGAAAAAAGTTTCCCTCCTTGTGGAAAGGCGACAGTTCCCTTGTGCGAAAAATTCTTCCCGGGGATGGCTTTTCCTATCTGGTCGGGAAAATTTCGGCGTGGTATTATGACGGGGAGCTGACAGATGTTTCGGCTTGGACGGAATTTTCTCTGAAAAATCCCTATGCGGTCGTTCCTTTTATGGGTGGCGACGGTGGCGTGACGGTTTATTCGGCGGACGGAGACTTTAGCTGGAGTGACGGGGAAGCTTCTGTCTATGGACCTTCTCTGGGCGATCTTCCCTATTATGGCGGGGTAGAACCCTACGCT
>JBNMGX010000374.1:0-2166 GCA_050872465.1 Hallerella sp. | reverse complement strand
TCCTACCGGAAAATTGTCCGGGACCTGTCGAAGCTCCCGATGGATTCCGACGAGCCGATTTCGTGGGACGCCCTTTCCGAGGCGCTTCCGAAAAATTCCCCGATTCGGGAATGGCTTTCGAAAGAAAACACGCGCGAGATGACCGCGGGCGAATGGGTTCGTCGGATTGTCGATGCCCTGGGAACAGGTTCTGTCGTTTTCCGGAATACGCGGCGGAGCGTGGGAGGCTTCCCGAAGCGCGAACTTTTCGCCGTTGAACTAAAACCGAATGCGAAATACAGAGCGCTTGTGCAAAAGGCGAGCGACGCCGATCCGGATCATTCGTTCGATATCTTGGTCGATGGGCTTTTGCGGACGAAGTACAAGGCGACATGGGCGGACGATGAGAGAATCCCGTGGCTTCTCGGCTTTTTGAAGGAACATCCCCAAGAAAAGATTCTCCTGATCTGCGAACATCCCGACGTGGTGAATGCACTTTCTTCGGTGCTCGCCGAAAGGCTCGGAGCGAACAGTCTGGTAACCTTTACCGAGGACATGTCGATTCTTATGAGGGACCGCGCAGCGGCGAGCTTTGCCGATGACCGCGGCCCGATGCTGATGATCGCTTCGGAAATCGGGTCGGAAGGCCGGAATTTCCAGTTCAGCCACAATCTGATTCTTTTTGATTTGCCGCTTGACGCCGCTCTGGTGGAACAGCGCATCGGACGCCTGGACAGAATCGGGCAGACGGAGACGATTCGGATTCACGTTCCCTACGTCAAGGGCAGCGCCCAGGAAGTGATTTTCCACTGGTATCACGAAGGGCTCGGCGCTTTCGGCGCACCTCTCATGAGCGGGGGCGAACTTTTCCTGAAATACACGGAGACGCTGATCGCGGCGATGGCGGACCCGAAGCATAAATTGTCCGAATTTATGGCGGAGACGATTCCCCTGGTGCAGAAGGACAGCGAGGCTCTCCGGAAAAATATCGAGAAGGGACGCGACAAGCTTCTGGAATTCAATTCGCGCGATCCGCTGGCCTCGAAGAAAATTACGGACGAGATTCGGAAAATCGATGCGGATTCCCGCCTAAAGGACTTGATGATTGACACGCTTCTCGCTTCGGGCGTGGAAGTGGAAAAAGGCTATGTCCCGACAAGTCTCGTTTTCCGTGCGGGTTCGCAGGTGGAAGCCGGTGCGATCCCGGGACTTCCGTCGCGCTCGACACTAGCGATAACGCTTTCCGCTTCGGACGGTGAAGAGGAAAAGGCGGCGGACGGAGCGGGGGAGCTTACGGGAACCTTTGACCGGACCGTTGCGATGTCGCACGACGAGATTTCCTTCCTGAGCTTTGAACGTCCGCTAGCCCAGGGCGTTCTCGATCTCGCGACCGCTTCGGGAAAGGGGCTTACCGCTTGCGTCATCTGGGACGATGCCGGGTCGAAAGATTTGATCATGCAGTATAACTTTGTCATCGAACCTTCCGTGCCGGCGGCGTGGGGACTTTCCGATATCGCGGGTCCCGAAGTTGTCCGTGTGCTCATCGATGCGAACGGCAACGACTGTTCCGACAGGCTTTCCAAGATGGATGCCGGGAAAATGCGCAACGCGAATGTTCCCCAGAAAGTCCCCGTGGTGACGGAGAAGCTCCGCTATTTTGCGAGTACGGGACATGCGCTAGCCAAAAGGATCGCCCAGCAGAAGATGGAACGATTTGCCGGGGAATCCGCGGCGAAGGTCGAGGAACGCACCGAGCGGGAATACCAGCGGATGAACCATCTGCTGTCTCTCCGCGGCAAGGCGCAGAACAGCCCGCTTTTGGACATCCTTCGGAAAAATGTCGGGATTTACAGGAAGGCCGCTCTGAACCCGCAAATCCGCTTGGATTCCATCCGGCTTCTCGTGTGCCGCTAAAAGGAATTTGTAGGTAAAGAGATGAGTGATTTACGCAGAAACATCCTGGGCGAAGCAAAGCGCATCGTCATCAAAATCGGTTCGCGCATTCTGGTGGATTCCGTGAAGGGTGGGGTCCGGGCGGACTACATCGGGAAACTTTCGCATTCCGTGGCGAAACTTGTAGCAGGCGGCAAGGAAGTCATCGTTGTGACGAGCGGTGCCGTGGGGACGGGAATGGCGATTCTCGGATACCGCGAAAAACCGAAAGTCCTCGCCGAAAAGCAGGCCTGC
>JBNMGX010000373.1:0-2167 GCA_050872465.1 Hallerella sp. | reverse complement strand
CGTCATCGTTGGCAAAGAATCCGGTGATGGAGTTTCCTAGCGCGCGGACCATCGCTCCGGTAAGCGTCGCCACATCGACGATATGGGTCGCTCCGCTTTCGACCGCGGCGCAGATGCCGTCCGAGAGGACCAGGCGCCCTTCCGCGTCCGTGTTATCGACCATGACGGTCTTGCCGTTCTTCGCCTTGAAGATGTCGCCCGGGAGAACCGCCCCGGAACCTATCCGGTTTTCGGCGAGGCACAGGTAGGCGGACATCTTGAGGGGAACCTTGAGTTCCGCCGCGGTGCAGATGGCGGCGAGGGCTGTCGCGGCGCCCGCCATGTCGCTCTGCATTTCCTTCATCCCCTTGGCCGGCTTGAGCGAAATTCCGCCGGTGTCGAATGTGATGCCCTTTCCGACGAGCGCGAAATGCTTGTCCTTGACCGCATTCTTCGGGTTGTAGGAAAGCTTTACCATGCAAGGCTCGAAGCGGCTTCCGGCTCCGACGGTCAAAAGCCCGTTGAATCCTTCGCGCGCGAGAATCTTCGAGTTGAGAATGGTGATCGAAAGCCCCGGAACCTGGTGGGCGACGCGAATCGCCGAGTGCGCAAATTCGTCGGGATAGAGCTTTGAACCCGGCGTGTTCACCAGGTCCTTGCAGAGGTTCGTGTATTTCTGCTCGACTTCGACGGTTTCCGCGATTTTTTCGAAATCCTTGGCGCGTTCCCCGGCTTCGATTTCGAACGTGACTTCGAAGTCCTTTTTCGGGTTGCTCTTGTACTTTTCGAAGCGGTATGCGCTGTAGTGGAGCCCGTGGAGAATCGCCCGGAACTGTTCGTCCGCGGCGTCCGCAAGGAGAAACTTGACCGTTTTGAATTGCTTCTGTTCCGCCCGCTTCCCGAGCCGGTAGCCCGCCATGCGGAGACGGTCCAGTTCGGAAAGCCCGCGTTCCTTGGCCGCATCGACAAAAATGGTCCGATGGCCGTCGATTTCGACGATTTCCTGGTCGGTGCAGATGCCTTTTTCCATATCGGCGAGGGTCTTTGCCGCCTGGACTTCGCCCTCTTCCGTGAGGACGGACGAAAACTGAATCGATTTTTTTACAAAGAAAAGGACATGCGCGGAGACGTTGTCCGGGACATGTTTTGCAATTTTAAGTTTAATCATGCGCTAAAAATAGAAATTTTCTAGATTATGGCAGTCTAATCCCTTTCTATAGGAACACCGATGGAAACAGCTTCTCAACTTTGGAAAAAAATCCAGTCTCAAGAATTCAACCCGGCGACCGACATGGGCCTAGTCGAAGACGTGAAGAAAATCGCGCTTTCGAGCGTGGAACCTTGCAAGGTGAGCTTCGGTACGTCCGGATTCCGCGGCGAGATCGGTACGGAGTTTACGCTTCGCACGGTCGAGGTCATCGCGTCAGCGATAATCCGCATGTATCGGGAAGCGGATGCGGCTCTCCTGGAAGCTTTGGGAGTTGCGAATTTTGACGAACTCAAGGAACGCGGCGCGGTACTCGGACACGACAACCGCCTCCTCGGGCACGAGTTCTGCATGGCTGTGGCGCAGATCTTTGCGAAAGCCGGCGTGAAAATCTACTACGGCGGCGAAATGGCGACTCCCGAATTCTCCGCGGCGATTGAAATGCTCGGCGCGGCGTGCTCCATCAACATGACGCCTAGCCACAACCCGTCGAACTATGCGGGCATCAAGTTCAATCCGGCGGACGGCGGACCTGCCGGCCCGGAAATCACAAGCGTCATCACGCGCCTTTCGAACGAGATGATGGCGGATTTTGAGCGCGAGGAACTTTCCCCGGTCGAATTCAAGAAAATCGATTCCGTCGAGATCTACAAGGAATTTCTGCACCGGCAGGGGACGATTAAGTTCGCCCGCATCCAGAAGCTTCTTGACGAAGGCCGCCTGACCCTCGTGTGCGACCATGTCCACGGTGCAACCCGGGGACGTCCGAATGCGATTCTCGGGAATCCGCAGTGCATGCTCTGTCTCCGCACCGAGGATGATCCGCTTTTCGGCGGTATCGCTCCGGAACCCAGCTCCAAGAACCTCGAAGGCGTCCGGCGCGTTCTCGACCAGAGCAAGAGCTGGTACCGTCTGGGCTGCATTTTTGACCCGGACGGCGACCGTGTGCGCTTCTATGACGGAACCCGCGAAATCGACATG
>JBNMGX010000372.1:0-2170 GCA_050872465.1 Hallerella sp. | reverse complement strand
TCGAGAACCTCGTTACGCATTCCGGCAAAAAGCCCGAACTAGACGGCAGCCTTTTTCGTAAACATCTTGCAGGCGCACCGCGGGTAGGTATGCGTCTGGGGAGGCGCTGCGATAAACTTTTCGATGGAGGTGTAAAGCTCTTCCGACGAAGCGTTCGGAGCGATGACCACTTCCTGTCCGCGGAGCGAACCGCGTCCCTTGAGCGGATCGAAGCGATGGCTGCGGCTTACCACCGCAAGCGGAACCGTTTCCAAAATCGGAAGCAGTCCGAAATAGCGGAACAGGCTGAAATTCTTTTGCCAGGTGAAACGTTCAACGAGAAGTCCAAACGTGTCCTCGGGAAAACCCTTTGCCTGCAAGAGGCTTTCGCCGGACATCGTCACCAGTTCGTGATTAGTCGGGAAATTATTTACAAAAGAGGCGTTGTCCCCTTTCAAGTAGATTTCGTCGCAGAGAAAGACAAATTTCATAAAGAACCCGTTGTTGAACAATTTTTGAGCAAGATAGCTAAAAAAATCTTTTTTGTCATCTGCCGGCTTGAGGCTGGACGCATCCTGTCTTGACGGGCAAAAATTTCCTGTTTCTAAAAACCGTTAAAATCGGCTCGCCGGACACAGCCCATCGCCTTTTTCGGGATAAATCGTTCTATCTTTTTGTCAATCAATCACTTAGCGTAAAACGGCCAAAATTTCCGCAAAAATCGGAGTCGTCGTTTCCGAAAAATTCGGGGAATTTTTTTTGAAATTCACGAAAAAAAGTAGTATCCGCATATCATGAAAACTTTATATTTGGTGATGAAGGTCACTTTTTGGTTTCCAAAATGGTGATTTGGATGGCTAGAGTGTTTTAGCAAGGCGGACCGCCCCTTGTGGTTCGGTCTTGTTGAAAGGTCTTAGTGGAGATCGTAAATGAGTAGAAAAAAGTCACGTTCACCCCTGTTCTTAACGACAGGACTATTTCTCGTTTCATTCGCACTTGCCCAGGATGTCGCACAATCCGAAGACGCCGCGGCCCAGGCAAAGGAAAACAATCCCCCGTCCTTGAACGGCATTCCAGGAGAATCCATTCAGGAAGGCGGAAAGTTCGCCCCAATTAAACTTGACGACTATGTGGATGATCCCGAAGACAAGCCGGCGACGCTTCGCTGGAAAATCACCGGCAACAAGGATCTGGTCGTAACGGAATCCAACCGTGTCGTGACAATCAAGACACCGGACCAATACTGGAACGGTTCGGAAGATCTCACGTTCACCGTGACGGACCCGAAAGGCGCTTCCAGCTCGGAAACGGTTACTTTCACGGTGGAATCGGTAAACAATCCGCCCGAAGTTTCCAAGATTCCCGACCAGGCCGTCGATGAGGGAAAGAAGTTCGCCCCGATTAAGCTCGACGACTATGTCAAGGATCCCGACCATCCCAAGGACCAGATTTCGTGGGAATATGAACTGACCCCGATTGCAAAGGAACAGGCGGAAGGAGAACTTTCCGTCGAAATTTCCAAGGACCGCATCGCGAACGTCGTCATTCCCGACACGAACTGGTATGGCGCCTACAAGATTACGTTTATCGCGACGGATGCCGAATACGCTTCCGACAAGACGTCCGCGAACTTCACGGTTCGCCCGGTGAACGATCCGCCCATCGTCCAGAAGGCTCCGGACCAGGTAATCAACGAAAAGGAACAGTTCGAGGCGATAAACCTTTCGGACCTCGTGAGCGATGTCGATGACGATGTTTCGACGATTAAATGGTCGGTCGAAGGCGGCAAGGACCTGAAGGTCAAGATCGACAAGTACAACGTTGCGGAAGTCATCATCCCGAACGAGAACTGGAACGGCCCGACGGAAACCTTCACCTTTACGGCGACCGATCCGCACGGTGCGAAGGCAAGCTTCAAGACTTCGTTTACGATGAAGTCCGTGAACGACCCGCCCGAATTTGTCGACCAGATTCCGGACCAGGACATCCAGGAAAAGGCGCAGTTCAAGCCGATCGAACTCGACAAGTATGTGAAGGATATCGACCACAAGTTTGAACAGCTGAAGTGGGAATTTTCGGGCAACAAGGATCTCAAGGTCCAGCTGAACGGCAAGGTCGCGAAGATTCTGATTCCGAACGCCCTCTGGAACGGCTCCGAGACGATTACGTTCAAGGTGACGGACCCGGAAGG
>JBNMGX010000371.1:0-2186 GCA_050872465.1 Hallerella sp. | reverse complement strand
TGCGGAAGCAGTATTCGTAGTCGGTTCCTGCATCGGTCGGGATGGTCAGGCGGAACGCCCGGATGCGGTTCTCGCATTTTCTTTCCTTGCCGAGATAGCCTTCGTGATATTCGTAGCGGTTTGGAATTTTTTTCAGGCGCGCGTTTTGGTCGAACCGGATGTCTTTCGTGATTTGTCCGGAAAGTTCGATCGGATAGTTTCCCGGTATGCGGAGTTCCATTTTTTCTTCGGCGAGGACGATTTTTGCATCCTTGGGGTTTACCAGGTAGCGTTCCTTGGGGATGTTCCGGTAGGATTTGAACCGGACAACGCGTACGCCGCAGAGTTCGCGCATGTCGGGCTGGGCGACGAAGTCTATATCCCGGCAGGCGGGCGGCATATTCTCGGGCATGGCAAGGTCCTTGCCGTCGGAAGTTCCTCCGCAGGAACACAGAATGAACAGGGCAGAACCCAAAAGGACAGGCAAGGCGCTAAATCTCATGTCTTAGAATATAAATTCAAGACCTGCAAAAAGTCGATGAAATCGGAAAAACTTTTGGGCTTTGTCCTTTCCTGGGCATGTTTCGGCCTGCAGGCTTGATTTTTGTCATGCCATGACATTTGACTTAACTATTTTTAACCGGAAATTTCCTTTTGGAGATATACATGCGCATTTATAGCTGGAATGTCAACGGAATCCGCTCGGCGGAAAAGAAAGGCTTCGGCGACTGGTTCGAAAGGACTCGACCGGAAGTTCTCTGCCTGCAGGAAGTTCGCGCCGAAGCGGAACAGGTTCCGGAATATCTCCGTACGCCGGATGGCTATTTCAGTTACTGGAACCCCTGCCAAAAGAAAAAAGGTTACAGCGGAACGGCGGTACTGAGCCAAATCGAACCCGATGCGGTGGAGTACGGTTTCGGTATAGACGAGTTTGACGAGGAAGGACGGGTCGTGCAGCTGGTTTTCCCGGACTGGGTTTTGAATTCCATCTACTTTCCGAATGGCGGCCAGGGCGAGGAACGTGTCGATTACAAGTTGCGGTTTTACGATGCGTTTCTGGATAACTGCATGGGATGGCTCAAGCGAGGACGCCACGTGGTGACGCTCGGGGACTACAACACCTGCCACACGGAAATGGATATTGCGCGTCCTGAGGAAAATGAAAATGTCAGCGGGTTTCTTCCTGTCGAACGGGCGTGGCTCGACAAGTACATCGCCGCAGGATTCGAAGATACTTTTCGGACGCTTCATCCGGGACTGTCCGGAGTCTATACGTGGTGGTCGAACCGGGCGAATTCCCGGGAAAGAAATGTCGGTTGGCGGATTGACTATGCGTTTGTGGATGTGGGGCTTGCCAAAAATGTGGCGGCTGCAAGCATCCATTCGGATGTACAGGGTTCGGATCATTGCCCGATAAGCGTGGACTTGGAATTGCCGTTCCCGCCGGTCGAGCAGATTGCGGAAGAGTAATGGTCTTTGACCGATGAAAAATAAAGGCGAAGTTTTGGAAAATTTCGCCTTTTGTCATATTTTGTCAAAACAAAGTTTTAAATTGTTCTTGAAATGATTGGAAAATCAATTCCTGCATGGCAGGCGGGCATTCGTGCGGATGTCCGCTTGCTTTTTTAATCGCTAACCGTCTTCGAATTCTGCTTTTGAATTTGAATCGGGTAGGAGCCTGTCCAGTCGATATAATTTTCTTTGTATTGTGGGCGGATGGCGGTAATCGTCAGCGTGCAGGTCGTTGCTCCCGAATTTACCAGGAAAAGGCGGCTGTCCTGTTCGTTTGAAGAAAGACTGAAATATTCCGAATCATAGATTTTGTAGCCGTTATCGCAAAAAAGCGAGTAATCCATCAAGAAACTCGGCAGCTTGAAGTCATGGTTGTTTTTTACGACGAGGTTCACCCATTGGCTGTTATTGCCGTTAAAGTAGGCATCGACAATCTGGATATCTTCGCCCGGGGTGATGGTGAAAACGGAGCGATCTGGCGATACGGATGATTTGGAACAGCCGATGAGGATGGCGCATAATGAGGCGCAGAGAACCAGAATTTTTGTCGGAAAAGTTTGTTGGAATGTCAAGGAATCCTCCTTTGGAATGGACTTGTAAAAAATAAAAAAAATAAATGACAAAATTTGACAGTAAAAGCGATGAGGGAAATTTTTCTATTCGCTTCGCTCATCGCTCGCCTGTCGGCCCCAGGC
>JBNMGX010000370.1:0-2198 GCA_050872465.1 Hallerella sp. | reverse complement strand
CATCCATAACTTTGCGCCTTGGATTTGGGGAGCTGGCGGGGATTTTCTCGATTCGTCGGCGCGCGAAAGCCGCTTGGCGTCTAAAGAAAGCGAAAACGGGATTTTGTTCTACCTGGGGCTTGTCCGCGATGGTTTCAACAGCCGGCGAAATCTCTCCAAGAATACGAACCAGGTCAGCATGGATTTTGACGAAGGAAGGCTCGCTTTCTGGTTTGACGTGACGAATAAGACGCTCTATCTGGACAGTCCCCGTTTTTTGGGAGGCTCGTCGAAAAATGTCACGGCGAGAAACTATTCCTGCATGCTGCCTCCGTCTGCGCCTCCCGGCAAGGAACCGTATTATTTTGCCGGCGGGTCGAATCTTTCCGTCTTTCGCTTTTCTCCGCACAGGCGCGCTGCGATGGCTCTTGTCAAGTATCTGTCGGCCCGGTCCGATGTCCAGCTTTCGCTCGCCCGCGTGACGGGATTTCTCCCCGCGCTTCTTTCGACATACGAATATCCCTTTTTCAAGGAAGATGCCCGGAGGGAGGTTTTCCAGCAGATGATTTTCCACTTGCGTTCCTACCCGGCGGTTCCCTACTGGGGCGAAATCGAAACGGAAATCCTTTTGCGTCGCTTCGGGAACATTTTCGATTTGATAACCTCTAGCCCGGAAAATGCCTGGCCGGAAAAGGAAATCCTCGCCGAAATCCGGGCTGCGGACGGGGAAATCAACCGATTCATCCGACGGCAGAGGGGCGACAACTGATGGAACGGCGTTACCTGTTTGTCCTGCCCTTTGTCCTTTTCCTGTCGGCATTCTTTTTTGTGCCTGTCCTTTTTGGCATCGCCCTGCCGTTTTTTTCCGTGGATCCGGGAGCGTCGGACCTTTCCGGCGTACGGTTTCGGGTCGGGAATTTTGTCTCGGCGGTTTCCTCCGCTTCGGGCGAGGGGCTTTTCGATGCTATCCGCAACACGCTTCTCTATACGGTCTGCGTTTCGGGCGGGTGCATCTTTCTCGGGCTTTTCGGCGCGCTTCTAGTTTCGCAAAAATTTCCAACGGCTGGAATTGTACGGACCATGCTGATGGTTTCGTGGGTCGTTCCGACCTATATCGTCGGGCTGCTCTGGGGATTCATGTGGCAGCAGGACGAGGGAATCGTGAACATGGTTCTCTTCGACTTCCTCCACTGGGACAGAATTTCCGGGCTGTTTGGCGCGGTCTGGAAATATACCGCAGACGGTACGCTCATCAAGCCCAACTGGCTTACCGGTCCGAACACCATCTGGGCGATAATCATTCCGGCTATCTGGCGCAACTGGCCGTTTTGCATGATGATGTTTCTTTCGGGACTGGCGGCGATTCCGCGCGACATCTACGAGGCTGCGGAACTTGACGGCGTTTCGCTTCGCGACCGTTTTCTTCGGATAACGCTCCCAATGCTCAGGCCTGTCTTCGCCCTTGTCATTCTGGAAACGCTGGTTATCAATATGTATAGCTTCAATCTCGTCGCGATGATGTTCGGGAACGGTGCGGGTTTTCCGGGAAAGTTCGGCGACTTGATGATGACCTACCTCTATCGGACCTCCTTTTCGACATGGAATTTTGGAGCGGGTGCGGCACTCGGTACGCTGATGATGACCTTTATGCTCCTCTGCGTGAATCTCTGGTATCGGGCTTTTGCGAGGGATACGTTGAATGGTTAAGGTTCTCGCATGGATTTTCGCTCTCCTGAATGTCTTTCCGCTATTGTGGATGGCGTGGAGTTCGTTGCTCGGGGCGAGTGAAATCATGCAGGGAAAGATTCTCCCGGACCCTTACCCGAACGATCTTGTCTTTTTCGAAAAGCTTTTGGACGGAGCCCTTGTCGCCGGGACGCTTCACGGGCAGGTTTACCGCTTCGAGAAAGGACTTGAAAATTCGCCGAAAAGCCTCGACTTGCGCACGACGACCGTGGAATACGCCCGAGACAGTTCTAGCCTTTACGCGTTTTCGTCGGACGGGGGACTTCTTTCGATCGATCCCCTGCGGTTGCAGAAAAAGCGTGCCTGGACATTTCGCGATTTCAAGAAATCGTTTGAACGGAGCGACTTTACCCCGTTCCGCTTTGTCCCGAACCAGACGCCGGAAAAGGAGTTCGCAAGGCTTGGCGCGATGCTCGATTCCGTTCCGCTTGTCGAAAATTCCAGGTGGACGCTTGCCGACGTGCTGGGTGAGT
>JBNMGX010000369.1:0-2200 GCA_050872465.1 Hallerella sp. | reverse complement strand
GTCCACATTCTCGGCTATTTCTGCGACCCGACAAACCTTGCGATGAACACGGAACTCGAAGAAAGCGCAAGACAGCGCGTTTCCCGGGCAAAGGCTATACTCAAGAAGCTTTCCCAGTTCGGCATGAACATCCATTTCGAAAAGGTGATGGGATACTGCAAGGGAAAGGTTGTCGGCAGGCCGCATATCGCAATGGCTCTGGTCGATGAGGAATACGTTTCCAATTTCGGGGAAGCGTTCAACAAGTTTTTGGGAGAAGGCGCTCCGGCCTTTGTCGAAAAGCGCGGTCTCAGTCCCCAGCAGACGATTCGTCTGATTGAAAACGCCGGCGGAATCGCGGTCCTCGCGCATCCTTACAAGTCCGGGGTCGATGCGCTCATCCCCGATCTGGTCGAAGCGGGCCTCAAGGGAATCGAAACGTACTCCCCCGCCCAGAAAGGCGCTGTCGCAAGGCGTTATCGGGAACTCGCCGAGCATTACGGCCTCGTCGGAACGGGCGGCTCGGACTTCCACACGGAAAACAGCCCCTACGCACCGAACTGCATGAAAATGCCCTATTCCGTCGTCGAGGAGCTTCGCGAAAGGCGCGAAAAGTCCCGCGTCGAATCCTTCTGATTTTTTATCAATAGACCAGGCGCAACTCGTCGATTATCAGCTTCGAATCCTTCACCCCGACGTAACGGTTTCCCGCCGCGCTCGAAGCGAAGACCACCCGGATGTGCGTCACAGGCTCGTTGCCCGAACCTTGGACCAGGCCGTTGTTTATCGCCCGATTATCTTTCGACTGCAGCGTTGTCGTAAAGGTGGAAGAATTTTCAATCGGGGAACCGGCGAGCGGAATCCCATACTGAAGCTTCATCCTTACCGTGCGAAAACCCTGGGCGTCCGGCGAAGAAATTTCCACGACATCGGGATTCGGGCGTCCGGAATTGTCGGACGTAGAGGAACGGTACCACGCCGAAGCGACCAGTTTATTGACATCGGTTTTCGTCCGGTTGATGTTCTTGTATCCCGTCCTGTTTTCGAGCAGGACATACATGTCGCAGCTGTCGTTGTTCTGGCCCTTGTACTGGAAAGAGACTTCAAAAAAACGGGGACGCGCACGGAAAGGTTTTCCAAAATCCAAAAGCTCGTTGCCGTCCGGCCACGTCGAGGAATTCGCCATGCTGAGCGTACCCACGCCTTTCGGGTTGAAATCCGCCGTGTAGAGGCTTCCGCTCGCGATTTTTCCCACCGCACTTCCCGTCGTGATTTCCGCACCGATCGTCGAACCCGATGTGTACTTTTTCGTCGTCGTCAAAATCGTATTGGCGTCATTCCAGATGGAATCCGGCAGAGGATCGTTTCCGTTCCAAATGGTCAATCCGCTATTCGGCAACTGGTACCCGGCCCGAATTTCGTAGAGGCTTGTTTCATCCAAGTCATTTTTTACCGCAACCTGCATCCCCAAAGAAAGATCGAGTTTCGTTCCGACTTCCACGTCATCGCAAAAGGCACCTTCGGAAAGCGTTATGTCCGAAAGCTCCAGGTTTGTCAGATCGGCCAGGAACGGAAGCGTATCCAGATGGATGATGTTCGAAACCGTATCGATCGAAGCGTCCATTCCGGCAATCCGCAGCGAAAGGATTTTCGGAGCTGTGGCGGTCGATGCGTTTCCCGACGAGCTGCTCAAAGCCGTGCCCGATGAACTAACGGAAGCGACATCCGAAGAGCTGCTGGAATTCTTGACCGAAGAGGATGA
This sequence comes from Hallerella sp., assembly GCA_050872465.1. Lineage (GTDB taxonomy): Bacteria > Fibrobacterota > Fibrobacteria > Fibrobacterales > Fibrobacteraceae > Hallerella. Next base: position 459 of record JBNMGX010000369.1, on the reverse strand, counting down.
TGTCGAAACCTGTTCGCTGCTCGATATCGCCGGTTCCACTCCGGGAATTTTGAAAGACCACTGCCAGATGGACGGTTCCCCGCTCTCGGAAAGGACGACGACATAGACGGCATGGCTCGCCGGGATGCGGATGCGGCTCCGCTTGCGGATGGGCTTTTTTCCGTACATGACAGACCGCGCAAGGGAATCGAGCGAGGCGGAATCCGAAGGGAAAACCTTGAACTTGCTTTCGACGAGGTGCAGCGTCGCAAAATGGCTGATGTCGATATCCTCGACAGTAACGGAATCCCAGGTTCCGAGCGAATCCGGAGGAGGAAGCAAATTGAAAACCAGCCGGTGTTCGTCGGAATAGAGCGCCGGCGAACCGTCCTGTTCAAGCAGCACAATTCCGTCGAGCGAACGGTAGTCAGATGTCCCGAACGTATCGTAATCGGCGGTACAGGCAAAGAAGATTAAAGC
>JBNMGX010000368.1:0-2204 GCA_050872465.1 Hallerella sp. | reverse complement strand
CTAGCAGAAAAGCATCCTTGCGGATGCTTCTTTTCAGCGGGAAAAGGGACTGATTCGCTCGCCGTCCCCGCATCGCGGTGGCTCTCTCACCCTTCGGGCTTGCCGTCTTCGCCGTCAAGTCCCTCCGTCGCTTTTCGCACACGCTTCGCTCGTGCATAAGCCCCGTCGGTCGAACCCTCTTCTCGGTTTCGGTCCCTTTTCGCACCTAGCAGAAAAGCATCCTTGCGGATGCTTCTTTTCAGCGGGAAAAGGGACTCGAACCCTCGACGTTCAGCTTGGGAAGCTGACGCTCTACCAACTGAGCTATTCCCGCGACAGCACAAATATAATAAATCTTCCCGGTCTTGTAAAATGCCGGTAGCGGAAAATCAAAAATTTTTTATCGTTGGAGCATGATTTTTCGTCTCGGCTCTATCTTGGCATTCCTCGTGGCGGCCCTTGCCATGGGGGCGTGCTCTTCTTCGGATTCCTCTGCGCATAAAAAATCCTTTTGGCAATCGTTCTCCGATTTTTTCAGCCCGAGCGAGGAGCCGGAAGGCGACGGGGAACTTTATCGGGAACTTGCCGACCTGGACCGGGAAATTCACGAAACGGAATGGAAGTATTCCCGGGAAAACCGTCCGCAGAAAAAGTCCCGTTATAAATCCTATCTGGTGAAGCTTCGGGCGTCGAGGGATTCGCTTGCGGATGCCATCGAAAAGGACGCAAATCGATCAAGTTCGCTGCCGGCTTCCAGTTCCAGTCTGTTTTTCGTTTCCAGCTCCAGCGCTCTTGAAAAGGCGGTTTGTAATCGTGCGGATTCGGTTGTCGTCACCACGACCGTTACGCGATTTGTACACGATACGGTTTTTGTACGGGACACGGTTTTTCTCCGCGATACGCTTTTCTTGAAGGATTCGGCGTGCCAGATGCTTCCCGCAGAAACAAATTGATTTCCGAAGATTGCCTATAAATTAATTTAGACAGGTGCTTATGTTAAAAGAATTCGCTCCGGCGAAAATCAATCTTTTTTTGGATATCCTCTCGAAGCGTCCCGACGGCTATCATGACTTGGGGACGTTTTTCCAGACGGTCGCCGTTGGCGACGAGCTTTCCGCAGAAGAGGAAAAAACTCCTCGGATAACGGTCCGCTACAATGTTCCCCAATCCTATCCGCTCGAAGAGGACCTAGTCTATCGGGCGGCGATCCTTCTGCAAGAGACCTTCGATGTGAAATGCGGAGCGAACTTTTACTTGGAAAAGAAGATGCCGCTCGGCGCAGGACTTGGCGGTGGAAGCGCCGATGCCGCTGCCGCTCTCCGGCTTTTAAATCGGCTTTGGAACTTGAACCTTTCACCGGAAGAACTGGAAAAGTTCGGAGCGAAGCTTGGGGCGGATGTGCCGTTCCTTGTCCGCGGGGGAAGTGCTCTTGCCGAAGGAATCGGGGATGTTCTGACGCATCTGGAACCTTTGGAACTCCCGGACGAGTCCGCTCTGTTGATCGTTACGCCGAAATGCTCGGTGCCGACCAAGGCGGCGTATGCGGGCTGCAAGCCTTCGGGAAATTCCCGCTGGGAAATTTTCAGGCAGTCGGATTTTCGAAACTACCGGGATTTTGCATTCAACAAGTTCGAGGAAACGGTTCTTCCGCAGTTCCCGCAGATTTCCCGGATTAAGCTTTTACTTGAAAATGCCGGAGCGGAAGTTGCGTTGATGTCCGGTTCGGGAGCTTCGGTCTTCGGCGTTTTCGAAACGGAATCCCTGGCGGAAAAGGCAGCCCGCTTGGCGGATGCCGAAGCTCGCTTCGTCGCTGTCACACGATTTTTTCCGGGATTTTTTTGACGATGTCTTGCGGACTTTCTAAAGTTTTGCTATCTTTGTGATCCCCTTTGGGGTATCGTCAAGTTGGTAAGACAACAGATTTTGATTCTGTTATTCGTTGGTTCGAGTCCAGCTACCCCAATAGGTTTTTAATTTTCTTTGGAGATAAAATGCAGCTTACAACACTCAAAGCAACCTCGAGAGTAGCGGGATCGTCTCGCGCAACTGTCCGTCTTCGCAAGGCGGGCCAGATTCCGGCGGTCTATTATGGTAAGGGTCAAGAGGCGGTAAGTATCAGCGTGAATGCCCAGGATGTCGCGAAGATTCTCGCTCCGGGCAAGCGTTATACCCTTCTGGATCTTGAAATCGACGGCAAGGCGGGCTATCCTGCGGTCGTCTATTCT
>JBNMGX010000367.1:0-2209 GCA_050872465.1 Hallerella sp. | reverse complement strand
TGGATCCAGAAAATTCCGTCGCGGCTTTTGTGCAGGCTTTGGATTTTGGATTCGCATTCCGCGGCGAGTTCCGGGGTGTCCGGCGCACCGGCGCAAAGAACGATTTGCACGTCTTTTCGGATATGCGGAATCGCTCCGATGAGTTGGGAAATACCTTTCTGCTTTGTGATACGTCCGACAAAGAGGATAAAGGGCTTTTCGCGATCGATACCGTATTTGTCAAGAACTTCCGGTTCAAATGTCGGCTTGTAAAAATCGGGGTCGATGCCGTTGTAGATTACTTGGACGCGGTCTGCGGGAACGTTGTAGAGTTCCATCACATCGCGCTTCATTTCGTTTGAAACGGCGATTACCCCATCGGCGGCTTCGTAAGCGGTTCGTTCAATCCAGGAACTCATCCGGTAGCCGCCGTTTCCGAGCTGTTCCGCTTTCCAGGGGCGGTGCGGTTCAAGAGAATGAGTTGTCAGGACCAATGGGCATTCCAAAAGTCGGCTGGCAAGCACTCCGCCAAAATGGCTGTACCAGGTGTGGCAATGGACTATATCGATGCTTTCGAGGCTGCTAACCCATTGCAGGTTGATGTCGAGCGGGTTTAAAATCTTGGACATTCGGGCGTCGGAAGGAACGATTCCGAGCTTTGGCGAAAAACCCAGCGCATGGAGATTTTTTTCGGAATCGTTCTGGTGGCCGAAGGCGCGCGCTTCAATTTCGCAAAGCGCTTTGAGTTCGCGCGAAAGAAATTGTACGTGGATTCCGGCACCGCCATAGATGTCGGGAGGAAATTCATTGGTGAGGAGGGCGACTTTCATATCGGTAAATCTATTTTAATTCTTTTCAAAAAGGAAATTTTAGCGGAAATTGTGGAAAATATCCGATGTAACTCCTTTGCCGCTTAGCGATTTTCGGAAAGCGCCTTGGCGATAGATTCCCTGGTCAGAATTTCGGAAAGAACTTCCCATTTTCCGGTTTTGGGATGATAGACCGCATAGGCCGGGACACCGCTTTTTCCGAGCTTTCGGAGAAGTCTGGTGACTTCCGGGCTTTCGAGCGTGTAATCCGCCTTGACGAGGATTGCCCCGGTATGGGAAAAGATTTTTTTGACATCATCTTTTGAAAGGATCATCGCCTCGTTGGTCTTGCAGGTGAGGCACCAGTCTGCGGTCACATCGATAAAAAGTGGACGGCTTTCTTTTGAAAGCATTTGAAAAGTCTCTTCCGAATACAGATACCAGCCGTTTTCATCAATAGTTTTCTCGGCAGCCTCGCGAGCCTTTTCGTTTATGATTGAATGGATTATCGGTTTACCGCCCAAAAACCATGCCGCAAAGAATATGACTGCGATGACGAAAAGCGAAACGGGTTCTCGTACGAAAGGCTTGTCAGGCCGAGCGAACTTTCCGAAGATTGCCGAGGCAAGAACCGCGAAGATGCCGAATCCGCAAACGATGGTCGCTCCGAAGGTTCCCGTCATGCGGAAGGAAATCCAGACGAGCCAAACGGCGGTCCCGAGCAAGAAAAGTCCGAGAAGCTTTTGGACCTTGACCATCCAGGCTCCCGGTTTCGGGAAGACTTTCAGGACGGACGGAAAAACTGCTACGAGAATGTAGGGAAATGCGAGTCCCAGCCCGGCAAGCGTAAAGAAGAGGAAGAGAATCGTCGTCGGCTGCGTAAAGGCGAATCCCATCGCTGTTCCGAGAAACGGCGCAGAACACGGCGTGCTCAACAGGACCATCAGAATGCCGCTTGCAAAGGCTCCTCCGAAACCTTCCTTGCGCGTCGCCGCGTCCATCTTGGTGAGGGTCGAACCCGGCAGGAACAGCTCAAACGCTCCAAAAAGGTTCATGGCGAAAGCCGAGAGCAAGACGACCATAAAGACGATAAATCCCGGATTTTGGAACTGGAATCCCCAGCCCGAGAGTCCGTTTCCCGCTTGGATCAAGGCGACAATTGCGGCAAGGCTCCAGAAGGAAACCAAGATTCCGAATACAAGCATCCCGGTCAGTTTCCCAAGACGCCCTCGTGTCTCCCCGGCGTTTTTCGTCAGGTGGAAAAGTTTTAAAAAGAGAACCGGCAAGACGCAAGGCATCAGATTGAGAATCAGCCCGCCCAAAAACGCAAATCCGAGCAAAAGGATTAGCGAATCACCGGAGTTTTTTTTTAAAGGCTCGTTTTGAATCGTCTCGTCTGTGCTTTGCCCGAGCGTTTTTAT
>JBNMGX010000366.1:0-2223 GCA_050872465.1 Hallerella sp. | reverse complement strand
TCGTTAGAGAGTTCGTCGAGCGGTGTACCGTCCTCGTCATCGTTAGAGAGTTCGTCGAGCGGTGTACCGTCCTCGTCGTCGTTAGAGAGTTCGTCGAGCGGTGTACCGTCCTCGTCGTCGTTAGAGAGTTCGTCGAGCGGTGTACCGTCCTCGTCGTCGTTAGAGAGTTCGTCAAGTAGTGCACAATCGTCTTCATCTGAGTATAGTTCTTCATCGATAAATAGCGCATATGATGCTGAAAATAATACGTTAACAGATTTTCGAGACGGTCAAGTTTACAAAACTGTAACCATTGGTACTCAAATCTGGATGGCGGAGAACTTAAACTATCTTCCAAATGACACTGTTGGTACTATTTGGGCGGGAAACACGCTGTGTGGAGGAGGGACGTGGAATACGAAAATTGAAGGCGATTGTGAAATATACGGAAGATTGTATGAAGAAAATTTTACCATTATGAGAGAATATAGACTAGCGGTTTGCCCCGATGGTTGGTCGCTTCCTACAAGATCGCAATATCAAGAATTGGTTTCTTTTCTCGGAGATGATGTCGTGAATAAAATGAGAATAGATAATTCTATTTATTGGGATATCGATGAAGCTACGAATCAATCAGGTTTTTCAGCGGTTCCTTCTGGTCATTATAGTCAAGGTTCGGGCTTTAATTATATATACGAGCAGGAATCACGTATTGTTGCTTTATATTTTGTGAGAGACACGAAATCGATGTCTAACACGCTAAGGTTTATTGACAAGAATTTTTCTTTTTTGATGTTTGGGGATAGACAATTTGCCGCAATACGTTGCATAAAAAAATAAAAAGGAACCGCCCTATGCCCAAAACAATTCTCTTCTGGCCCGATGTTTACAAGGAACAGGGACACTGGTTGCCGACATTGAAATGGGCGGAGGATCTGTCTCGATTGGGACATTCCGTAAAATATATGGGAATTCCCGACTGCGGAGGGATTGTAAAAGCCTATCCGATAAAGAACCAAAGCGATACGCTGGTTCCCGTTTCCTACTCTCCGATTTTCGAGAACATTTATCCCCTAGGTTATACGACCGAAAGCCATACGAGTCCGAACGAACGCTGGCGACCGGACCATATTTGGGCGATTGCCTATAGCGCCCTTGGCGAGGACTTGCCGCGCTACAAGGAAAAGCTGAATCGGGAACTGTTTGCCGATGCGCAGAATTTTTACAGGACGATGACAGGCTTGAAGCCCGATCTGCTTGTTTCCGGCTACTTCACTTCGCTGGAAAGTTTGCTGATTCATAAAATCTACGGCGTGAACGTTGTCATTTCGACAACCTACTTGAGGCATCCGAGCGAAGACCCGGCGATGCGAGCGGTGCAAAACCTGATGGCGTTTTCCCCGACGGAATACTTCAAGCTGGTGAACCTGTGCCGGTATGCGGAACTGAAAAGCGCTGCCGGAGAAAATCCGGTTGATTTGCTGCAGGATCCCGAAGTGGAAATCGAAGATTTCGTGAAGGATTTGGAAGCTTTCGACGAGTTGATCCCCTGCCCGCGCGAATACGAATACGCCCATTACAATCCCGGAGAAAAGGTTCATTATGTCGAGCCGTGTATTTTGGAAAGGGATTTGGCTTCGTCTTCAAGCAAGGGCTTTGACCCTTCGCTCCTTCAGCCGGAAAATCCAGTAGCCGGAGCCGTCTATCAAAAGCTCATCTTTGTGACGGCGGGTTCCCAGGTTCTGGATTACGAAGGCAAGGCGCGGCATCTTTTCCACTGCCTGTGCGAAGCGATGCGTTCTGCGGAACTTTCCGGCTATCACCTGGTCTTGGGAGTCGGTTCCAAGCTTATCCATGATTACGAATGGACGGAATTTAAGGACCAGCCGAATATCACCTTTGCGAGTTGGGTCCCGCAGCGGGCGATCCTTTCCGCGCCGAACCTGGAATTCGCCTTCGTTCACGGTGGACTGGCGACCATCAAGGAATGCGTCTATAACGACAAGAAGTTCCTGATTCTTCCCCTGGGCAAAGACCAGATCGATAACGCCTTGCGGCTGCGGAAATACGGTATCGAAAATACGGTTCCCGTCGAAAACATCAGTCCGAAAATTCTTATCGACGCCATTGTGAATTTGCGCTCCGACCGAAAGAGCTTGCAAAACCTGAAAAGGCTGAGCGGCGTGTTCCGGACGCTTGAACGCGAGCGTCCCGGTGTGCAGGTGCTTCTCGACAACTTGAATT
>JBNMGX010000365.1:0-2249 GCA_050872465.1 Hallerella sp. | reverse complement strand
GATGGCGAACGTGACCCGCCAGGAAATCGGAGCCTCGCTCGATAACCGCCTTTAAAATCGCCGTGTCGAAGCTATATTTGTTTTCGGAGTTTTCCATGTTTGTCCTTTGTTTTAGTTTGTTGCAAAACCAAAAATAGGAAGCGGAAACTTCTCTTTTTGTTTATAGGCCATAGAAGGACCTTTTTCATGAATTATTGATTTTACAGAAAGAAATTTACACAATCCCGTAATGCGCGTCGATAAATGCCTGCATCGGGAGCGTAGAAGCTCCGCCGTAACCGTAAACGATTCCCACGTGCGGAAATTCCGAAATTTTTCGCACGTCAAAACCTCGCAATGATCCGGATTTTAGACGCCATTTACTTTCCAAGCGGCATAATCAAAATTCTCGAATTCCGCTTATGATTGTAGTGGTCACGCTTGGTCTTTGGCAGGTCTTCGAGCGTTCCGTCCTTAAAACCCAGCTGGTAGAACCAGTCGAGCGCCTGCGTCGTGAGCAAGAAGACCATCCGGAATCCGCGCATCCGGGCAGTCGCCACCAGATGCCGCACAATCGCCGCGCCAACTCCCGACTTGCGGTAGTTCGCCGCAACGGCAATCGCTGCGACTTCCGCCGTGTTGTCCTCGAACGCGTGGAGCGCCCCGCAACCGTGAATCACGTTGTCGATCGCATACACGACATAGTCCGAAAGCTTTTCCGAAATGGATTCCTGCGTCCGAGAAATGAGATATCCCTTCGCGATGTAATCCTGCATAATTCGAAGGATATCCGGGATATCGTCTGTCGTCGCCGGGCGGATGCTCGAATACTGGTTCGCATAGACCATCGTTCCGTCGCCGCGGCTCGAGAACACTTCCTGCAAGACACTTCCCTGCGTTTCGCCGCTGATGAGGTGCACGCGCTTCGCGCCGGCCTTGCAGGCGGCAATGGCGTTTTTCAGATAATCGACCTGCGCAAAATTCAGCCTGTTCGAATTCAAATCCAGGATTTCCTGCGCCTGTTCGATGTCCAGTGCGGAAATTTCGCCGTTGTCCGTCACATCCAGATACCGTGTATTCGGTCCGGTCGAAAGGCCTTCGGCCCGGATGCCGTTTTCGCTTCCGATGAAGAAGAGCTTCCCGACCGTCAGATACTTGCAGAGTTCCATCGCAAGTTCCGTGCTCGAAATATTGTAGGCGTGGCCAATCTTGTTCCAACCGATCGGCGGGATGATGGGGATGTAATCCTCCGAAAGCAGATGCTCGATGATGTTCTTCTCGATCCGCTCGATCCGACCGGTGCGCATGTAATCGACGCCATCGATAATTCCCAGGCTCCGAGCCGATACCCAGTTTCCCTGCATCCCGTGGCAACCGCCCGCCGTCAAATGGCTCATGATGCGCTGGGCCGCTCCGAGAGACGCTTGTTCGATCAAAGGCAGAGCCTCTTCGCTCGTCAGGCGCACGCCATCCTTAAAATCCGAAACGATTTCCCATGCGGCAAGCTGCCGGTCGATGCTCTTCCGCGTCCCCGGAACGATCAGAATCTTGACCCCGATCTTGTGCAAGAGCGTAATGTCCCGAATCAATACGGGAAACAGCGGATGTTCCATCAGGCTGTCTTCGATTTTCAGCACAAAGAGTTGCCCCTTGAACCGGGTGATGTAGCCGAAGACTTCGCGAATGAATCCCGCGACTTCGATATTTTGCACGTTCAGATGGTCAAAACCGTTGCTCATGCAAAAAAATATAGCTATCACCGCCTCTTTTTCAACCACTCATCCATTAAGGAACGAAGTTCACGAGTATTGACCGTGCAAGTCGTCAGCTCCCCCTTCAAGTTCTTTTTTCAAAAGCCTGTTTTGTGGTTTTGTAAAACGAAAAGCTATCTTTCTAGTACACTTTCTGATGAGGTATGAGGAATGTCCAAGCAAATATTACAACGGATATGCGCAGGGAGGTTCCAGGTGAGAATATTTGGATTTTGTTTCCTGTCCATTTTTTTGCTTGTGCTTTTTGCCTGTTCGGATAGCTCGACATCTTCCCCCGATGTTCCGGAAGACAGAGCACCTTTCGGATGGCTTGATGGAGGCTTTACGCCGGTCACCGATTTTTCACGTGGTGGAGGTTTGCAAAAAATCGCGCATTCTGGGGACTGGATCGTGCTTGAAGATGCATGGACCGGACCGGTTGATAGCAGCGATACGCTGTTTGGCAAATCTACCTATACGCCATGGCTTTTTATTTCAAAAATCGGTTCCGACAGCTGG
>JBNMGX010000364.1:0-2263 GCA_050872465.1 Hallerella sp. | reverse complement strand
GTTCTGGACAATCCGGTGGGAAGCGCACCGGGCTTTCGCCTGACGAAAAATTCCGTCACGATCTTCGCCGTCCCCGGCGTCCCGTCCGAAGCGCTTGCGATGTTCGAACGTCACATCGAGCCGTTCCTGAAAGCGAAACATGTCGCGCCGACCTTTTTCCGCGAAATCCGGATTTCGGGAATCTTCGAATCCGACATGGCGAAGCGTTTTGAAAGGGTCCGCTTTCCGAAAGGCGTCTCCTGGTCGAGCCTGCCCGAAAAGGACGGCATCGTCTTCCGCACCTACACCAAGGAATCGCCCGAAATTTTGAAGGCTCTCGAAAAAGAGCTTCTTTGCGCCTTCGACGAACCGCTGAGCGTCATATCCACCGACGGAAAAAGCCTGACAGAAACCGTCGCAGAACTTCTCGTAGGGAGAGGGGAAACGCTCTCCACGGCGGAATCCTGCACCGGCGGGATGATCGCGAGCGAAATCGTGAACCTTCCCGGAGCGAGCCGCTTCTTTTCGGGCGGAGCCTGCACCTACCGGGACGAAGCCAAGCGGGACATCCTCGGCGTTCCGCAAGCGACCCTCGACGCCCACACCGCCGTCAGCCGCGAAACGGCGCTCGCCATGGCCGAAGGCGCGAAAAGGATTTACCGCTCGGACTGGGCGGTTTCTACGACGGGAATCGCCGGACCGGACGGCGGCACGCCCGAAAAACCGGTCGGAACAGTCTGGATTGGAGTGGCCACACCGGAAAAAACTTTCGCTTTTTGTGAAAATTTTTCGGGAAACCGTGTACAAATCCGGGAAAAAAGCGTCTTTAAAGCGCTGGACCTCTTGCGCAAGGCGATTATTGAACACAAAAGCACTTGCACAAAAGTTCAGTAATTTGTATATTTAACACGAAACAAATCCAAATTGGAGAAAAACATGGCAAAGAAAACCGCTGCGCCAACACTCAACAAGCCTCTTTCGTCCGAAAAGGCAAAAGCCGTCGAAGCTGCTATCGCACAAATCGAAAAAAATTTTGGCAAAGGTTCCATCATGACCTTGGGCGGCCAGCCCGAACAGAACATCCCGGTCATCCCGTCGGGCTGCATCCAGCTGGACATGGCGCTCGGAGTGGGAGGCTTCCCCCGCGGACGCATCATCGAAATCTACGGACCGGAGTCCTCCGGCAAGACGACCCTCACGCTTCACGCGATCGCCGAAGCCCAGAAGCAGGGCGGCGTCGCCGCCTTCATCGATGCGGAACACGCCTTCGATCCCGTCTATGCGCGCCATCTCGGCATCAATATCGACCAGCTGCTCGTTTCCCAGCCGGATACCGGCGAACAGGCGCTCGACATCGCCGAAACCCTTGTCCGCTCCGGCGCTATCGACATCGTGGTCATCGACTCGGTCGCAGCTCTCGTCCCCCAAGCGGAAATCAACGGCGAAATGGGCGACAACCATGTCGGGCTGCAGGCTCGTCTGATGTCCCAAGCCCTCCGCAAGCTCACCGGCATCCTTTCCAAGTCCAACACGTGCATGATTTTCATCAACCAGCTCCGCATGAAAATCGGCGTCATGTTCGGAAACCCGGAAACGACAACCGGCGGAAACGCTCTCAAATTCTACGCGTCGCAGCGCATCGATATCCGCCGCATCGCCCAAATTAAGAACGGCGAAGAAGTCATCGGAAACCGTACGCGGGTCAAGGTCGTCAAGAACAAGGTCGCGGCACCGTTTACGCAGTGCGAATTCGACATTCTCTACGGCCAGGGAATTTCCCGCGAAGCGAGCATTCTCGACCTCGGCGTGGAACTCGACGTCATCGAAAAGAGCGGTTCCTGGTTCTCCTACAACGGCGAACGCATCGGACAGGGCCGCGAAAGCACGCGCCTCTTCCTCAAGAGCAACCCGACCATCTGCGCCGAAATCGAAGCGAAGATCCGCGAAAAGATGAAGGATGTCAAGATGTTCGACATCAGCGAAGACGAGGCTCTTGCCGCCGACGATTCCGACCTAGACTCCGACGCAGCCGAAGCCGCCGCCGAAAACTAGCATTCTCCCTACAAAGCCCTTTTCCGTTTCAGGCCTCTCCGGTTTTGCCATATTCCGAAAGCCTTGCGAAGCGGGAAAGGGCTTTTATCCGATTCCAAAAAGTTTTTTTCAACCCTTCGTCAAAATTTCCTCTATATAAATACATCAAATTTTTACAGAGTCGTTTTAACTTTTGGCGATTTTTCTTTTCTCGCTTTACTCACCACAACATTTCAAAGTATTGAATGATCGC
>JBNMGX010000363.1:0-2263 GCA_050872465.1 Hallerella sp. | reverse complement strand
GACAGCGGCAAGTGGCGGAAGCTGGATGTTTGCACTCCAGGGGCGGTTCTGCCAGGCGGTATCTTCGGAGCGAATTTCGCCAGCGTTTCCGATATTTCCGCCCCCCCACATTTCGGAATCCGAATTGAAAATTTCTTTCCAGCGTCCGCGGGCGGAAAGTCCTATCCGATACGGCGTCCGAGGGACCGGGGTGAAGTTAAATGCGCAGAGAATCGTCGCTCCGTGGGCGTCCTTGCGTACAAACGAAACAATCGAGGAATCCGCATCGTCGCAGGAAATCCATTCAAATCCTTCGGGCGCATGATCGACTTCCCAGAACGGACTTTCGTTCCTATAAATATGCGAAAGAGCCTTGAACATTTCGTGCAGCTTGCCGTGGGTTTCCCACGTGAGCAGGTGCCAGTCGAGCGACTGCTTCTCGTTCCATTCGCGGTATTGCCCGAAGTCGTTGCCCATGAAGTTGAGCTTCTTACCGGGATGGGCGAACTGGTAAGCGTAGGCGAGGCGCAGGTTGGCGAATTTCTGCCAGTTGTCCCCGGGCATCTTGCCGAGCATCGAACCTTTTCCGTGGACGACTTCGTCGTGGGAAAGCACCAGGATGAAGTTTTCGGAATAGGCGTAAACCATGCTGAACGTGAGCAGGTTGTGGTGGTATTTGCGGTGAATCGGCTCGTGCTTCATGTAAGCGAGGAAGTCGTTCATCCAGCCCATGTTCCACTTGTAATGGAATCCCAGACCGCCGCGTTCGGGAGGCCGCGTAATGCAGGGGAAGCTTGTCGATTCCTCGGCGATGAGAATTGCGTGCGGCGCGAGCCGTCCCATGATGCTGTTCAGGTGCTTCAGGAATTCGAGCGTATCGTAATTGATATTTCCACCGTCCTTGTTCGGAACCCATTCCCCGTCCTTCTTGCCGTAGTCGAGGTAGAGCATACTCGCCACGGCATCGACGCGGAGACCGTCGCAGTGGAATTCGCGGAGCCAGTACATGGCGTTTGCGATGAGGAAGTTCGAAACTTCCTTTCTGCCCAGGTTAAAAATGTATGTTCCCCAGTCAGGATGTTCCCCTTGCCGCGGGTCCGCATGTTCGTAGCAGGCCGTTCCGTCGAAGCGCCCGAGCGCATAGGAGTCTTTCGGAAAGTGCGCGGGAACCCAGTCGAGAATGACTCCGATTTCGTTCTGGTGGCAAAGATCGACAAAGCGGCGGAATTCATCGGGGGAACCGAAACGGCTCGTCGGCGAATAGTAGCCGGTCACCTGGTAGCCCCACGATTCGTCGAGCGGATGTTCCATGATGGGCAGGAATTCTACATGCGTATATCCCATGTCCTTGAGGTAGGGAATGAGCTTGTCCGAAAGTTCGTTCCAGGAGAGGAACCTGTCGGGATTGGCCGGGTCGCGTTCCCAGGATCCCGCATGGACCTCGTAGATGTTCATCGGACTTCCGAAGACGCGCGTCGCGTAATGCGTGTCCATGTAGAGCTTGTCGTTCCACGTGTAGCCTTCGAGGTGGGTCGTGACGCTTGCTGTCGCCGGGCGCATTTCGCTGAGCTTTGCGAAAGGATCCGACTTGGTGAGCAGGCGACCGTCCTGCGTGTGGATTTCGAAGCGATAGAGTTCGTTCTCTCCGAGTTCCGGGATGAAGATTTCCCAGATTCCCGATGAGCCAATCATCCGCATCGGGTGCCGCCTTCCGTCCCAGCTGTTGAAGTTCCCGACGACGGCGACGCTCTTTGCGTTGGGTGCCCACACCGCGAACTGCACGCCGGAAAATCCCTGGTACGAGATGATGTTCGCGCCGAGCTTCTTATACAGGTCGTAATGCGTTCCGTTTTTTATCAGGTGGCAGTCGAAGTCGGAAAGGACAGGGAGGAATGCGTAGGGATCGACGACTGTGTACTTGACGCCGTTTTCGAGCGTGACATGCAGCTTGTAGAAGAACGGCTGGAACTCCATGTCGAGGACCGCTTCGAAGAATCCCGAATCGCCAATCTTGATAAAGTCAAAAACGAACGACGCATTTTCGTCCGATGATTTTTTGGATTTTCTTGCCTTTGCCCGGGACGGTTTCTTGGCCTTTGTCGCCTCGGTTACTTCCGGGATGGATTCTCCGCTGATGAAAGCGGCTCCCGGCAAATAGACGCGAACGGCTGTCTTGAAACCTCTGTCCGTTTCGACGCTGTGAATCCCCAAAAAGGAAAAAGGGTCGTTGCAGCTGAAATTCCAGATGGATTGCATCTGGTCTTGGGTCAAAGTAGTCATATCT
>JBNMGX010000362.1:0-2268 GCA_050872465.1 Hallerella sp. | reverse complement strand
GTATAGAGATATGTCGGAAATCCGTAAAACTCCTGGTTCTGGAGACCGCCGAGCGAAAGCTGCCTGCCATACGCGGAACGCTTGAAGGCATCCATATAGCCCGAAACCTTCGTCGAGAACCATTCGTTCGAGCGCCAGATGTATTCCGCCGAAGCGAACTCGTAGATGTCGCGGCGGGAATCCGAATCGAAATAGAAGTGCGACTTCGCATTCAAAATGAGATGGTGCATCCGCGAACCGAGAGCCAGGTAGATTCCATAATCCAGGCGCGCATCGTCGTCCATCGCCCCGAGCGACTTCCAGTTCTTGGAAATTCCGATCTTTACGGAATAGCCTTTATCGACATCTTCCGTCCACTTCGCATGTTTGAAATTGACCAGGCGGTCGTAGCGGATCCGCGAAAGCGTGATGCTCACTCCGAAGCGCGAATCGAGCATTTCGGGAATCCATTCCCGGACCGAGGCGGAATCAAGAGCGGTCGATTCGCCGTCCAAAAGAAAAACTTTCCGAGAAACCGAAGCGTAGGAGCGTCCCAGCCGGTGGTAGTCGTAACTCAGGCCCAGGTAAACCTTGAATTCCTCGCCGCCAAAGGAATGTCCCAGCCGGAAGCTCGCCGAATCCTCTTCAATTCGCTTCACCCGGAGAATTTCGTTTCCATGTTTCCGATTGAAAGCCGAGAGGGATTCGCGAACGCTGTCTGCGACCGAAACATCCACCGTTTCTGTCGGAAGCTTTCCCGTCCAGTAATACTTCACGTCCGATTTGTTCCAGTACCCTGCCGCGGTATATGCCCATCCGTTTCTGCTTCGCGAAAGATAAGGCCTGTACATCGTCGCATAGTGCGTGTAGCCGTCCGTGTTCCGTGAAATGGACACTTCGAAAGCGTTGTGCCGAAAGAGAAAGTTGCTGTTGTTGTAAAGTCCCATGAAGCGGTCGCGAAATTCGTCGTGCGAATAATAGACGCCGATCGTCTGGCCGAAACCGAGAAAATTGTTTTCCCAAATTCCTATCCCGTAATAGAGCGGACCGTCGCTCGGACGCTCCACCGAAAGTGGAATCGTGAGCGTCCACGTATCGCTGGTCTTCACCCGGATAACGTTCTTCCCCGACGGAGAAATTTCGCGGGTGATGTGCGCATCGGCGATATAGGCCTGGTTCCGCAAGTTCTTTTCGCTCTCGATGAGTTCGTACAGGTTAACCGAATCGCCGACATCAAAGAGTACGAGCTTTTCCACGACGGATTTCCGCGTTTCGATATGGATGACGTTTCCAACCGCATAGACCAGGCTGTCCGCCCACGAATAAGCCTTGGAATCGTCAAACGCGTCCCCGTTTTCCACGACAATCGAATCAACCCGAAAATACACGAGCGAATCCGCCGAAGGGCGCTGAAGAACCCGTTCAAAAGCAGGCGTTCCCGCAAACACCGCCGAAGCGAAAAAAATCCAACAAAACCATTTCACGGAAATTCCACCACCATGCGATAAAGAGATTTTTTACCGAAACCGGCCAGTTCCTTTGCCGTAGCCTTTCGCACAACCAGATTTTTTGCGGTCACTCCCGACTGCGCCGAAAGAGCCTTCACGAGCTTTTCACGGCGCAAGCCGGAAAACGCCTCCATCTGCGAGCGAAGTTCCGCATCCGACGGGCGGGACCACGTTGCGCCAAAAGCCTTGAACGCATCGCTTGCGACATCCACTTCGAGCGCCGCCTTCCTATCGACCGGGGTGAGTTCCGCGCGACCCGTTTCATGCCTGTAAAAGTCGAGCTTCTCCATGCTCAGCGCAAACGCTTCGAGTTCCTCTTCGGGACGGAACGCTTCGACAATTGCAAGGACCGCGCCAGGCCTTTCCGAAAGAACGCGAGTCCAGTCCGAAGCGATACCGTATTGCTCGCTCGTAAAGTCATCCGCGGCGACGTCAAACGGGAAGTCGCTCGGCGTCGAGCCGCCGAACAGGAACTTCGCCGGGGAAAGCGCCACTTTCACCATCAGGTTCATCACCGTCTGCCAGATAATCTTCCCATACGAAAACTTCGGGTCCCGGAGATTCCCCTTCACGGGAACGTCGAACGCAATCTTTCCGTCCTTGTCCTTGAGGATGTAGAGCGCGATTTTCATCGGCACCGTGTATTCGGGCTTCGCCCCGGAAGGCTTGTCCCCGACCGTCAAATTGTAGATGTCGATATTGTTCCGGCTGTCGATTTCTCCGTCGCGGATAAGGTTGTCGGAAGCAAACCCGAAAGCTCCCGCCGTAATGGGATAGCCCG
>JBNMGX010000361.1:0-2275 GCA_050872465.1 Hallerella sp. | reverse complement strand
GGGATAATCCGCGACCTGGCGGACGCCCTGACGGGCTACGCGGCGATTCCCGTGCCGGAAAAGAAGGCGGCTGCGGGCAGACTGCTTTCGACTTTCCGGAAGTACGGGCGGGGGATTACCAGCAAGAGCTATGCGGAGGAATCCTCGCTTGTTGAGAGTATGCTCGGTGACTTCTCCTCGGAATCTTCCAAGGCGGATATTTCCCTTCTCGAAGGGGTCGGGGAACTTCTCGCGTCTCTCCGTTCTGCCCAGGACGCGTTCCACCGGGCAAGCGACGCCTTTACCGCGTCGAAGGCGGGGAAGGGCGAAAGCGCTACGGGCGTCCGAAAAAGGATTGTCTCGCTTCTCAACGGTCGACTGGTTCCCTATCTTTCCAGCCTGTCCTCGCTTTCGGGGTATGCGGATTTCGTTTCCCGGTGCGGTGCGGAAATCGACAGGGCGAATTCGGCGGTTGCGGTTCGCGGAAAGCCCGGACAGTCCGGCTTGAAGACGGAAGGCGCGGAGGCTTCCGTCTAGCGGTTTTCGTTGCGGGTTGAAATGCGGGCGGCTCTTCGGGGACCGCCCGCTTTTCCTTTCTATATTTCCCCGCATGAACTATCTCGGCATCGATTACGGTGAACATCGGGTGGGAATCGCATTTGCGGATTCCGAACTCAAGTGGGCTTTTGCCCGTGAAACGATTGACCAGAAAAAGATGGACCTGATGGCTCGCCTTGCGGAGTTAATCAAGGAAAACAGAATCGATGTCCTTGTCGTTGGGATGCCGTACAGGCCCGATGGCCGCATGGACGGCAAGAATCTCGTCGTCGAGGAATTTGTACGGAATTTGCGTACAAGTTTTCCGGGTATCCGCATCGAGACCGAGGATGAATCCTATACGTCTGTCACGGCTCTTTCGGAAACAAGCTATCTGAAGAAGAAAAAGAAGCAGGCGGACAAGGGGCTTGTCGATAGGCTCGCCGCGCAACATATCCTGCAATCGTATCTCGACAACCATTAGCCTTTTTCGGATTTTTCCCCGTAGTCTCTGGACAACTGATAATTCGGGGACATCTACCTGTCAAAACATCTCGCGACTATTTTTGAATACCAAAAGGAAGAAATCCTTTTGAAAGGAGTCGTATGGGATTGTTGGGTAAGATGTTTGCTGTCGGCGGCGTTCTCGCGTTTGCGCCTTGGTCGTTTGCCGCTTCGCCGACCGTCAAGGTGGATTTTGACCAGAGCGGTCGGAATTCGAGCGAAGTCTCGGAACCGAATTATGTTCCGTGGGTGGTGACGGGTGTGGCTTCGAAGGACACGACGCTTTTTGGCGTGAAGATTACGGTGGCGAAGGGGAGCGCGGGGAGTGCACTGAAAACCAACTGGTACAAGGCTTCGGTGCAGGCTCCGAGTTATGCGCGTCTTGTAGGCGATGGCGTTACGGTTGACGGTGGCAATGCCGGAGGCGAAATCAGCCTCTCTTTTTCGAATCTTGCGGCGGGGACTCATTCCCTTCTGCTTTACCTGAACAATGTCGATGCGCCTACGGCTTATGCTTACAGCGATATCGATGTCTATGTCGGTTCGAAGAAACAGCTTTCGGTTTCGCCGTCGAACCGGGCGTTGGCTACCGAGGAGGCGACAATCGCCTACGTGACATTTGCCGTGAGCGGTGCGAACGCGACGACCACGGTGACGCTCAAACCGAGCACTTCGAGCGCCTCTTTCCGGAATGTTACCTTGAACGGTTTCGAACTGAACGTTCCCAATGTGGCTGCCCAGGCGAAGTCTCCGCTCCCAAGCGATGGGAACCTGCATGCGGCGCACGAGAACGGAAATCTTTCGCTTTCGTGGACGGCGGCGAAATGCGCAAGGATGCACCGCGTCTATTTTGGAGCGGATTCGCTCTCGGTGCTGGAGGCCGACGAAAACAGCGCGGAGTATCGCGGCGAGCAGGCGGCGACTACATACAAAGTATCCGGAACGACGCCTCTTGAATCCTACTATTGGCGCGTCGATGAAGTGGATGCCGGTGGGATTGTCACCGCCGGAAATGTTTGGAAGTTCCAGCCGGGACGTTTGGCGTTTGACGGGGCGGAAGGCTACGGGCGCATGGCGGTTGGTGGCCGCGGCGGAAAGGTCGTTTACGTGACGAACCTGAACGATTCCGGGGAAGGTTCCCTGCGCGAAGCCTGTACGGCGGATATCGGGCCGCGGACGATTCTTTTCAAGGTTTCCGGCGTGATTAAGCTGAGCGACCGTCTTGTCTGCAACCAGAACTTTACGACCATCGCGG
>JBNMGX010000360.1:0-2276 GCA_050872465.1 Hallerella sp. | reverse complement strand
ATCCATCGACGTATAGACGATACGGTCGCCAGCCGGAGACCACGATGCGCGTTCGTTGTAGTTTCCCATAAAGGTGACGCGACGGACATCGCTAGCGTCCTTTCCCATCACATAAATCTGCGGTTGCCCGCCCCGATCGCTCGTGTAGAGGATTTCCGTTCCAAAAGGACTCCATGCAGGACTGACCTGGGACGCCCGACCGAACAGAAGCTTTCGGCTTTCGCCCGTTTTCGGATCGCCGAGATAGAGCGTCGTCCGGTTTTCGTGAATCGAAGCGAACAGAAGCTCTCCCGTCTTCGGGTTTACCGCCGGGCTAAAGGTTTGGGACTTGTCCGGAAAGAGTCGCCGTTCCCGGCTGGAATAAAGCTCGCGTTCAAAAAGTTGCGCCTTGCCGTTTCGGAAGCTCACATAGACAATCGCCTCGTTATCCTTTGTCCATGCGGGCATCGTATTGATCGTCGTATCGTGCGTCAGCTGGCGGCGGTTATAGCCGTCGTAATCCGCCACGACTATCTGCTTTTTCCCATCGATTTTCGACACCCAGGCGATTTGCGTCGAAGCAACCCCGTATTCTCCCCAGAGCTGCTTCACAACCTTATCGACAAAATCGTGCAGCGCCCGTCGAATGTCCTTCTGGAGCACCGTATAGGATTCCCCGAGGAGAAGATCCTTTGTCTGCGTCGCGTAGAGGTAGCACGAAAGTTTCACGTTCGGACCGGGAACATCTTCGAGCTTTCCCGTCACGTAGAACTTCGCCCCGGCGCGAACGAACGTCACCATCTTGAACGTTGGGCTTTCCACCACGGAAAAGCGTCCGGAAAGTTCAAAATCCCGCTTGACAACTTCCTCGGGTCTCGCCGAAAGCGCCTCGAACTTTTCGGTCTGCTCAAAAGGCACAAGTCCGATGGGCATCGTATTCTCGACAGCGATTCCCACATCGACAGAAATCGTATCGATAACGGCAAAGGCTCCGGTAAAGGCGGCGAGAAAAATCAGGATAAAAGAACGGAATCGAAATTTCATCATGGCAATAATACAAAGTTTTGATTTCCGGGCAAAGCCCTAGTTCGGCGTAAAGTTGAAATTGAGCGAAAGAGCCGGCGCCCGGTAATTCGGCGGAAGTTCCGGCAGCTTGGAAATCCGGATGGCGCGCATCGAAAGATGATCCCACGTCTTGTTTCCCGACGAACGCTTGAGCGAAATGTCCGTGATGCTTCCGAACCTATCCACCGTAAACTGCACCGACGTCTTCGTCGATTTGGCGACGTTCAGGCCGGACGGCGGATTGAAATTCTGCATGATGATTTGCTTTAAACGTTCGAGATAGACCTGCATCAGCGGGTCCATATCCACATAGCCCACGGGATTTAATCCCGATTCCTCGGCGATGCTTTCCGGCAGGTCCATGTCGTCGGGAAGGTCCATGCTCTCTTCGACGGTTTCCTCGGGAACCTCTTCGGGAACGGGTTCCGGTTCGGGGGCGGGCTTTTCCTCTTTCGCCACCTTCGGCTCGGGCGGAAGCTCCTTTTTAACTTCGGGTTTCGGCTTCGGCTTGGGTTCTTCCTTTCGGGGTTCCCTCTTCTCTTCGGGAGGCTTTGGCGGAGGAGATTTTCGCACTTGCCTGGGAGCGGGTTTCTTCGCCTGCGATACCTGTACGAGTTCGAAGACTTTCACCGGTTCCGGCTCCTTATCAAAGCGAATGCTGTTCGCCGCGACAAAGCCCAAAAGGATAAGTGCGTGGAACACAAGCGACACGACGACAATCCTCGCGATGGCGCCATTCCAGCCGCTTTGAAAAAACGGGGACTTCTGTTTTTCCCTACTCGCCATACCTACTTTTCGTCGTCTCCGGGAAGGGTCAGAAATCCGAGCTTGGTCACGCCCGCATTCTGCACCAGCGAAACGACCTTCATCACCCGACCGTAATCCACCGATTCGTCCGCATTGATGACCACCGCCATGTTTCCGTCCCACAGCGACTTGAAGACGTTCCCGAAATCCTTCGGGTTCACCTTCATGTCCGCGATATAGACTTCGTTCTGCTTGTTGATGGAAACCTTCAACAGCTTTTCCTGTTCCATCGTCGGCGCTTCGGCCTTCGGAAGTTCCACCTTGATTCCCTGGCTCATCAGAGGTGCGGAAATCATGAACACGATGAGAATCGAGAACACGACGTCAATCATGTTCGTCAGATTCATTTCCTGGTTAATCGTCTTGCTGCGGCTACGCTTCACGATTCCTCCTAGCCCGCGACTTCTTCGAGAGCGAGCAGGTCT
>JBNMGX010000359.1:0-2278 GCA_050872465.1 Hallerella sp. | reverse complement strand
TTCGCCATCCTTCCGTTCTGCGGTTACAACATGGGCGATTACTTCAAGCACTGGATCGAAATCGGCAAGGCTTCGTCCGAAGACAAGCTTCCGAAGATTTTCTACGTGAACTGGTTCCGCAAGGATGCCAACAACGAAAAGCTTCCGGGAGGCTTCATGTGGCCGGGTTACGGCGACAACTCTCGCGTGCTCGCTTGGATTTTCGACCGCTGCAACGGTGTTGACAACGCTGTCGAAACTCCGATCGGTTACATGCCGAAGGAAGGCGCCATCAATACGGATGGTCTCGCTGACTACTATAAGGAAACTCTTCCGCAGATCACGAAGGTTGACGTCGAAGGCTGGAAGAAGGAACTCGCCGACGTGAAGGAAAATCACTATCCGAAGTTCGGCAAGCACCTCCCGAAGGAACTTTCCGAAATCATCGATATGATCCAGGATCGTCTGAACAAGGCATAATTCCTTGTTAAAACCGTGACCGCTTTCCGGTCATCAAATTCCTCGCAGCGATGCGGGGAATTTTTTATTTCGCCGTTACCCGCCAAAGCGTGTGTCCGCTTTCCTTGAATTTTTTTTCAAATGCGGAAATCGGAATGTCGGGAAAAAAACTTTCTTCATTAATTTGTGTGTAGCATTGCAAATGCTTGTTTGCGAGTTCTAGCGCAAGTCGAAATTCGTCTGCGTAGATTTTCCAGTTTGTGCGCAGTTCAAGTTCCGGGGAAATCTTTACAAGTGTCGGAAAAATCGGACTTGCGTGAAAGCGGTAACGGAGTTCAGACTGTTTGGGCCACGGATTCGGATAGAATAGCGCATGAAACCGAATGTCCCAGTTTTCTAGGAAGGCAAGCCTCCAGAAATCGAGAAGTTCCGCACGTACAAAGTAAACGTTTTGTGGAATGTCTGGTGTGTTTTCAAAGCGTGCTTCGGCTTTTCCCAGCCGGATTTCGGACTTGTCGATTCCGATGACAGGACTTTCTGGGAAACGCTTGGCAAGCGCGATTGTGGAAATTCCCGTTCCGCATCCCGAATCGAGTACGATTGGCGCATGAAACCGGGAGACGAAAAACTTGGTCTTTTCAAAGGCTATCTTTGTGTGGTCGGCGATGGGTCTTTTGTATTCCGAATCCAGGTAGCGGAGAACCAATTTTTCCAAATCCTTGTGGACGTCTTTCTGGTTGCTTTCGACTTCTTTGGAATTTCCTGTCATGGGAACCTTTTGGCAAATGTACATTTCTGGCAGAACGGATGAATTAATTTGTGTGAAATGAATCCGTTAGCAATTCGCTGCGCTTCGTCACCTTTGAAGATTTCTTCAAAGGACTTTTCGGGAAATTTTCCGAGAGGAATGTTTCCGCGGTAGTCGAGACAGCAGGGGACAACGGTTCCGTCAAAAAGGACGGCGCACTGGTCGAGTATTCCATGGCAAGTTCCGTTTGTCGATAATTCGCCGTTGCCGTTTGGCCAAGTGAATCGGGAATCCCGATGCAGGTAGATTCTTTTGTAAATGGGAAAGCTCTTGTGACGCGCGGAAAATCGAGGCAGGGAAATTTCGACATGGAATTTTTCGGATAGAGTCTGGATGACGTACAAGTTCCAGTTTTCGGAAAGATCATCGGCGTAGGCGTTCCAGAGTCGGAAGTTTAGGTAGATCTCGGGACGCAAGATGCTTAGCTTTTTTGCAAAGAGGATCGTTTCGTCAAGGATTCGTTCGGCATGCTCTTTGGGCAGGTAGGCATAGGCGTGTGTCGAAAAATTGATTTGCCGAATGGAATTTGACGAAAGGAGATGTTCGGCATGTCGGCGGATGAGCGTTCCGTTTGTCGTCAAGTTGATGCAAAATCCGTTTTTTTCGGCAAGGCTTAGAATTTCCGGAAACCGGGCGTGCAGGAGCGGCTCTCCGAGGACATGTAAAAAAATATTCGAAACGTTCCCCTGCAAGCGGTGCAGGATTTTTTCAAAAAGTTCTAGCGGCATTTCACCGCGATGGTCAAGTGACGGACTTGGGCAAAAGGGACATGCCAGATTGCAGTTCTCGGTAATTTCGATGTAGGCGTATTTCACGGTTCAGCGCATTTTTCGCAGTTCGATTCGAAGCAAGATTACTGAAAGGATGGCGGAGATTGTATCGGAAATGGGACCGGCAAAGAATACGCCGCGAAGGCCTAGGAACAGCGGGAGGATAAGAAGGACCGGGATGAGGACGATGAGTTGTCGGCACATGTTGAGGAACATGGCGCGTCCTGGTTTCCCAGTCCCTTGGAAAAAGTTGCCACAGACC
>JBNMGX010000358.1:0-2281 GCA_050872465.1 Hallerella sp. | reverse complement strand
GTTCCACGCCCATCGTCTTCCCGGAATTTTCCGTGAGAAGAACGCTGTCGAGCGAAACCTTTCCCCGAGCCACGGAAGCCAAGACGTCGTTTACGTTCCCCGAAAGCGAAAGCGCGACATCCACCGTTCCCGAAAGTTCCTTGAAATTCAAGGCAGTCTCGAGATAAGGCTTTACCGCCGACAGGGAAAACTTCGAAAGCCCGATATCCACCGAAAAATCCCCGCTTTCCATCGCATAGTCGCTTTCCACATGCAAGGTTCCGCCGTCCGCAAATTCGAGGTTCACGCCGAGCGACGTCTTCCGATTCGAAAAATAGACCTCGGGAATGCGCAGCGAAAAATCCCGAATGCCGATGTGGGAGTTCAACGCGTTATCGTCGTAGAGAATGTCGCCCGAAAGAATCGCAATCTGCCGGATGGAAATTCCGAACGGAAGCGAGTTCGTCTGCGCGGAATCCTTTTTCCCGGCGGAAACGTTCGCCGAATCCGACGCAAAGCGTCCAAGGATATCCGAGAAATTGAAAATTTCCCCGTTCTTCTGGATCCGCACAAAGGGAGAATCCAGGCGCACTTCCGAAAGAGAAATGTTTCCCGTGAAAAGTCGCAACGGATCGGCGTTGACATAAAATTCCCGGAACGCGGCGAACTTCGTCGAATCATCCTTTTCAAAAACGGCAAAGCCCTTGACGGAAACGGAAAAGCGGAACGGGTTGAACGAGACGCTTTCTATCTGGACTCGCCGACCGACGAGTTCCTTCGAATGGCTTTCGACATAGCCCTTGGCAATTCGAGGCGCCAAAAGGCACAAGGCAAGGAACAATACGCAAAGCGCAACTGCACAGATTCCGATGATGCGAAACGCTTTTTTCATATTTCGCCATTTTTTAAAGACAAATTGCTAGAAGTCGCCATAGGGAAAAAGATAGAAATCTAACGCGGAAGCTTGATTTTCAAGACTTCGCCCGCTTTCACCTTCGTCGATTTCTTGCGATTCCATTCGACGATTTCCTCGATCGAGACGCCGTATTTCCGGGAGATGTCCCAGAGCGATTCCCCGGAAACGACCGTATGCGAAATAAAGTTTCCCGAAGCGGGATTTTTCGAGTTCGTCTCTTTGGGAGGATTTTTGGAAACCTTTGCCGCAGCGGAGGTCGGAGCTTTCGAATCTGTTTCGGCACGAGGCGGCGCCACATAGAGGAAGTCCCCGGCCTTGATGTTCCCCGAATCGTCGAGACCGTTCCACAGCTTGAGATTAGAGACGGAAACGCCGAACTTGCGCCCGATTGCGCTCAGGTTGTCTCCGGAGCGGACCTTGTACTTGCGCGCGGAACGCCCCGATTTTTCGGACGGAGAAGCTTTGCCCGAAGCCGTTTTTTTTGACCGCGACGAATTGGCGCTAGCCGGCAACGGAATCAGGAGCGTCTGCCCCTGCCGAATCCGGGTGTTCTTCAAGTGGTTCGCCGACTGGATGCCCTTTACGGAAACGCCATACATCCGGGAAATCTTTCCCAGGTTTTCCCCGGTCCGCACCTTGTGATACTGCCACCTCGAAAACGTCTTCTTGTCCATCTTTCCGTAGGCGACTAGGAAAGAATCCCGGGAACCTTCGGGAATGCGCAGCACGTAACCGCTTTCCTTCGGCGGCGTGCACCAGCGGCTGAGTTCGAGGTTCAGTTCCTGAATCGTCTTGGTATCGACGCCCGCCGCCTGCGCAACCTGGTCGAGCGGCATAAATTCCACGACCGTCACCGTATCAAACGGCATCCGTTCCCGCTTTTCCACGGTCATCCCGTAATGCTCCGGATAATGCCCGATCGTCATCGCGGCGAGAATCCGCGGCACATAGTGCATCGTCTCCTTGGGAAGCTCCAGGTCCCAATAGGTAACCGTCCGGGTAGAATCCCAGAGCGTATCCGCCTTCACATCCCGAATCCGCCGACGCACGCAGCCTTCTCCGCAGTTGTAGGCGGCCATCGCCATGAGCCAGTCGCCAAATTCATCCTTCAGCCGTTGCAGGTAGCGAAGCGCAGCGGTTGTCGAACGCTCCGGATTCCGCCGCATGTCCATCCAAAAATCCTGGTAGAGCCCGTAACGCTTCCCCGTCGCCGGGATGAACTGCCAAAGCCCCGCCGCCTTCGCCCGGCTGTAAGCCTTGATCTTGTAGCCCGATTCCACCAGCGCGAGATAGATCAGGTCGCGCGGCATCCCCATCGAATCGATTTTCGCATAGATCATTTCCTCGAAAGCGGTTTTCCGGGAGAGCGAAGCCTCGGTAAAATCG
>JBNMGX010000357.1:0-2295 GCA_050872465.1 Hallerella sp. | reverse complement strand
TGGATTCCCTCCCGGCGGATTCGCTATGGCCGCTCGTCTTTGTTTCGGAAGACGGCTACACGCTTTCCCTGGAAAAGGGCGTGACGGTAGCTCCTGATTCGACGTTGCATGTCGATGAAAACAAGGTCTCGTTCGCTTTCCGTTTTCCGCTGGACATGACGGCTTCGGGAATCGACCTGTCGGAAGATTTGCGCAATTTCCCGCTGGCTCTCCAGCTGGATTCCGGGGACTTCGATTTTCGCGGACTGGAGCGCATTCGCGGAGCGTGGTTTGCTGTCCTTTGCGGCGATACGCTTGCGCTCGACAATTCCTATTCCGATTTTGAACGGAAACGTTTTGCGTTCTGGGTCCGCATCCCGAAACTCCGGGCAGGCGCGCAAGATACGCTCACCCTTTATTTCGAAGAAGGCGCGAAGACTTCGTTTGCGGATTCCGCAGCCCGGGTCTTTTCGGACGGCTTTGTCGCCGCCTACCATTTCGACGGTGATGAAACTTCGGCGTTCGATGCGACGGGTAACGGCTTCGACGGCGTTCCGGAATCCCTTTCGGTTGCGGACGAGGCGGCTGTCGGCGGAGCGTTTTCCTATGACGGGAAAAAGGCTTTCGTGACGATTCCGAATTCGGCTGGCGGGGATTTTGACGTGACGCTCCGGGAACCGGTTACTTTTTCCGTCTGGGTCAAGATGGCGGACACGAGCCTTTCCCATGTCGTCTTTGGCAAGGGCGCTTCGGGCTACAACCTGAAATATCTGCAGGGAACGGGTTGGCTTTACGAAGCCTTTACGGATGAAGTTCTGGATTCCGCGGCGAATTCGGCGCGATACTGGTACACGGATTCTACCGTGAAGGTAAACGACTGGACTCAGCTGGTCGTTTCGCAGGATTCGAGCGGGGCGTCCCTCTATGTGAACGGAACGCTTGCCACTTCCACGCCGCGGGTCGGGACGAGCGAAGCGGTTCGGATGACGGACAGTCTCCTTGTCATCGGGAAGCTGGTCTATCCGGCGAGCGACCCGACGGATCTGGTGACGCATTACTTCAAGGGTGTAATCGACGAGTTCCACGTGAGCCGCGAAACGCGTTCTTCGGCGTGGATTTCCGCTTCGTTCAAGAACCAGAATCCGTCTGAGCGTTGGCCTGTCCCGGAAACGGTTCACCGCTAAGCGTTGTCTTTAGACTTCACTCATTTTCTCCGAATCTTTAAAAACGCCATCTAGGGTTTATTTTCCCTTTGGGAATTTTCCAAAACGGAGCAAAGCTTTTGGAAGAACTTTCTCAAAGGAGACCAGATGGGATTGGTACGAAATCGGATTTTTTTCTTCGGCGCGGTGGCGCTGATTTTTTCGGGTGCATGGGGAGAGGCCTTTGCGGCATCCCAGATGGAAAGGCTCGGTCGAGGGCTGTCCGTTGCGAACGCGGGAACGGGCGCTTTCGTATGCTGGCGATTGCTCGGAACGGATATGCCGACGGCAAGCTTTACGCTTTTTCGGGATGGAAAGGAACTTGCGAAAATTCCCGGAAACGCTTCGACGTGCTACCTGGACGTTTCGGGTTCCGTTTCAAATGTCTATTCGTTAGAAGACGAAAAGGGGAACGTTTCGCAGACAGCCGTCACGCTGGACAATTACTACAGGGACAGCTTCGGGGCGGCTGCGTTCAAGACGATTCAGCTGGACAGGCCCGATGCGCTGACGATGCCCGATGGTTCCGTATGCTCTTACACGCCGAACGATATGAGCGTCGGGGACTTGGACGGCGACGGGGAATACGAGCTTGTTGTCAAGTGGGATCCTTCGAATTCCAAGGATAACGCAAACAACGGCTATACGGGAAATGTCTATATTGATGCGTACAAACTAAGCGGTGAAAAGCTTTGGCGGATAGATCTCGGGAAAAATATTCGGGCGGGGGCGCATTACACGCAATTCCTGGTCTATGATTTGGATGGCGACGGTTTTGCGGAAATCGCGATGAAAACCTCGGACGGTACGGTTGACGGACTTGGAAATGTCATCGGAAATATCGCAGCGGATTACCGGAATTCGGCGGGGCGTATCTTGACGGGAAACGAATTCCTGACGGTTTTCCGCGGAAAGGACGGTGCCGCTATCACCACAATCGACTATGTTCCGGGGCGCGACATCACGACGCTCTGGGGCGATACGTGGGGAAACCGCTCGGAACGGATGCTCGGCGCTGTCGCCTATCTGGACGGAGTGCACCCGAGCCTCGTCATGACCCGCGGATACTATGAAGCGGCGTACATGGTAGCCTTTGACTTCGACGGGAAAAACC
>JBNMGX010000356.1:0-2302 GCA_050872465.1 Hallerella sp. | reverse complement strand
GCTACTGGGAACAGGATTACTGGGACAACAAGAACTATTCCTACACCTGGAAGATGACGCCCTACCAAAGCGTGACGGCTAGCGGCGGCTATCTGGTCCCGAATGCAGATATCACCCCGGGCTGGTCCGGAGCGAACTACATCCCGCTCAAGGTGAGCTCGGGAGCGAGTTCCGTATCCGTTTCCTTTTATCTCGACGGCAGCAATTCCAACAGCACCAACATGAACTTTCTCCTCTGCTACCGCGCAACGGACGGAACACCTGTCTATAGCGAGCCTATCACGGGAGAAGGCACGGTCACTCTTCGACTGGACAAGACGCCCTCTTCGACAAACGGTTCGCAGATGGTTTTTGCCGTTGTCGTGAACACCGAGTACAATTATTCCGGAAACGAAAACATCCGCAAGAACCACTACGGCTACAAGCTCAAGCTCGAATCGGGGATCAGCGGAACCGGCGACGCCAATACGCCATACTATCGGGATTTTAACCTCAGCTATGATTGGCCAAAGCTTTCTAGCGGCAGCGGAGCGTCCAGCTCTTCAAGCTCCTCGTCTTCCAGCCAATCCTCTTCCAGCCGCTCTTCGAGTTCTGCAAGGTCCAGTTCTAGCGCCCAGATTACGACAGTCCGCACATTCCCGGTAAGCGTTACGCTCCCGATCGTCGACAATTACGCAAGCGTTTCGTTTGATCTGCAGCTTGCCGATGTGGCAAGCGCACTTGGAATCGGTACGGGAAGCATCTACTCGGCGACCTATTTCGCCCTGGACAACAGCGGAATCGAAAGTACGAACTCGACGGCAAACGGACAGGGGCACTGGTTCGGCAAGAACGGAAATCCCGAAACCTACGGTCAAAACTCCTATGTCTATTCCGAATTCGACCTTGCGCTGGGAACCGCTGCCGTCGGGCACTTCCCAAACCGCGTCGCTGCGGGGGAAACCTATTCGTTCAAGCAGGGCTACCGCTACGGAAACAAGCGCATCGTCTATGATGTCAAAGTGACGATTGCGTCCAAGGCATCCAGTTCCTCGTCTTCCGCACCGGTTTCGTCTTCAAGCAATCCGATGAGTTCTTCCAGCCAGCAATCTTCATCCAGCATTTCTTCGAGTTCCGGAATCCCGGTAGAAACCGTCCGCAATTATGACGTGAAGGTGACGCTCCCAATCGACGATAACTATGCAAGCGTCCTGTTCGACCTCAAGACCGCCGATGTGGCAAACGCATTCGGGATTGATTCTAGCGCACTTTCCACTTTGGTAACCTATTTCGCTATCGATGAAAACGGCGGAGAAGATACTTTCTCGACTGCAATCGGCAACGGTCATTGGTTCAATAAAAACGGTTACCCGGAAAGCTACGGAGCCAATTCCTACATTTATTCCGAGCTGAACCTTCCTCTTGGCACGGCTGCGGTCGGACACTACCCGAACCGGGTTTCCGACGGAGAAACTTACACATTTAAGCAAGGATTGCGCTACGGCTCAAAGTGCGTCCTCTACAATGTCCTTGTGACGATAACAAACGAAAAGTCAAGCGCCTCCTCTGAAACAACGACGGCTCTGATGTATGGCCTGAAAGGCCCCGCAAAGCACATCGATCTTTCCTATGCTCACGGCTTCTTGAACATCGATTACACGCTAAAACGCCGCGACAACGTAAAAATCAGCATTTTCAGCCCGTACGGTGCACTGCTCCACACGGAAATCACCGGAATGCAGAACGCGGGAACCCATCGCTACAGCTTCGACTTCAAAAAGTCGGGATTCCCGAACGCGACATACATCGTGAAAATTTCCACGGGCGATTACCGCGAAGCGAAGTCCATTAACATTTTCCGATAAGCTTCAAGCGCCAAGATTAAAAGGTTTCGGGTTTCTCCGTGACCTTTTTGTATTTGGTAAAATCGGTCGATAGAAATCAGGAAACAGGAATCAGTTGTGTAAAGCGGGAAACGGGACACGCTTTGAGGGACAAGGGATGTCTGAGCGAACTTTTACTTCCAAGCGGTCATCCTGGAGCGTGGTCAGAGCTTAGAGCTGAGATTTTAGAACTTAGTGAAGAGTTAAAAGTTGAGAGAATTTAGTTCGCTTCAGGTCCCCGCCTCCCTCGTACCGCTTCCCAAAAGCCTAGACGTCTGCGGACTATTCCCTACTCCCTGTTTCCTAAACCTAGACATCCACGGTTCTAAGCTCTAAGTTCTCCTAACTAAGCTCTGAATACCTGGCTTAGCTCGGCAAGCTCGCTAACCTGTCATTGCCGGGCTTGACCCTATGTCATTGTCGGGCATGGACCCGATAAT